>JBEAVX010000371.1:0-6399 GCA_041160755.1 Pseudomonadota bacterium | reverse complement strand
CGCTGCGGCGGCGCGGAGGTCGGCTCCGCGACAATCCGCCGCGTCGGCCTCGGCGCCTTCGGGACTACGCTTGGGCTCCCCCTGATCGGAGAATCCATGCTCGACGTGCTCATCCTCGGCGGAGGCCCCGCGGGCCTTCAAGCGGCGCTCACCTTAGGCCGGGCCCAGCGTAAGGCCCTGGTGCTCGACGTGGGCCCCCCACGAAACGCCCGGGCGGTGGAGGTCCACAACTTCTTGACCCGGGACGGCACCCCGCCCGCCACGCTGCGCGCCTTGGCCCGGGAGGAGCTCGGTCGCTACGGCGTCGAGGTGCGCGCGGAGCGGGCCGTCGAGGTCTCCGGGGTGAAGGGCGCCTTCGTGGTGCGGGTCGAGGGCGGCGGCGAGCTGGCCGCCAAGCGGGTGATCCTCGCCGGGGGCATGATCGACCACCTGCCGCCGATCCCCGGCCTGGAGCCGCTGTGGGGCGGCACGATCTTCCAGTGCCCCTACTGCCACGGCCACGAGCTGCGCGGTCAGCGCTGGGCCGCGCGGATCACCGCCCCGGCGATGATCGACTACGCCTTGGTGGGCCGGGGCTGGACGCCGGACCTCGTCGCGCTCACTGAAGGCAGCTTTGAGGTCACCGAGGCCGACCGCGCCCGCCTCGCCGCCGCCGGGGTGACCCTCGACGAGCGCCCCATCGCCGCCCTACGCCCCGCTGAAGGGGACCCGCACCGCCTCGGCGCCGTCGTCTTCCAAGACGGCGCGGTCCTTGAGCGAGACGCGATGCTCCTGCGCCCAGAGCAGACCCAGACCCCCCTCGTCGCCGCCCTCGGCCTGGACCTGGACCCCCAGGGCTTCGTCGCCGTCGGCTTCAGCCGCGAGACGTCGATCCCCGGGATCTACGCCGCCGGAGACCTCAGCTCGCCGATGCAGGCGGCGATGGCGGGGGCGGCCTCGGGCATGCTCACCGCGGCGATGCTCAACCACGAGCTCTGCGTGCACCCGAGCTGAGCGGGCGCGGGTGGTGCTTCGCGACAGCGCATAAAACCCGGACAGAATCTCCGCGTCGATCCGAGCGGTCGGCGCGGACTCCGCGTATGGTGTCGCTGTCCAGAGGATCCCCCCATGCGCCTCCGTGCTCCCGCCCTGCTGCTCCTGCCCCTTCTCGCGGCCTGCTCCGACTACGACATCAACCCCAAGGACGATGTCTTCGAGCCCGTCGACTCCGAGCCTTTGGAGGAGAGCCCGCCCCTTGACGACAGCGACGAGCCCCCGGCCGAGGACTGTGACGGCCTGGACAACGACTCGGATGGCAGCGTCGATGAGGGCTTCGGCGACGTAGACCTCGACGGCCTCGCCGACTGCTTGGACTCGGAGTGTACGTTGGAGGTGCCCGAGCCCGTGAGCCGCAACCTGGAGGAGTGTGGGGAGATCATCGACACGTCCACCCCGCCCAAGAACCCGTGGTCGTGGGTGATTCAGTGGTCCTGGCGCGGCGGCGCGGTGTACTCCACGCCCATCGTCGCCGACATCGACGCCGACGGCAAACCCGAGGTGCTCGTCACCGCCGCCACGTCCTCGTCCGACCTCATGGTGTTCAACGGCGAGGACGGCACGGTGCAGTGGAAGGCCGCGGGGGTCGACAACCAGTCGGGCCTCGCCGCCGCCGATGTGGAC
Organism: Pseudomonadota bacterium; assembly: GCA_041160755.1. Taxonomy (GTDB): domain Bacteria; phylum Myxococcota_A; class UBA796; order UBA796; family CAJQPC01; genus JADKFE01. The sequence continues at coordinate 4,740 of JBEAVX010000371.1, read as the reverse complement.
GGCGACGGCCACGCCGAGATCTTCGCCACGACGGGCACCTGCTACTCCGCCCACACCGCCCGGTCCTATGACTCCACCGGGGCGCTCTTGTGGGAGACGACCATCGGCACGGCCTGCGAGACCTACCCCACCGTGGCCGACATCGAGGGCGACGGCGTCGCCGAGGTCGTCGTCAACGAGTACGTCCTCGACGCCCAGACCGGCGCCGTGCGGTTTAAGCTGCCCTACACCACCGACAACTGGGGCGCCCCGGTGGTGGTCGACCTCGACCTCGACGGCAAAAAAGAGATCCTGCTCGACAACGACGTGTTTGACTCCACGGGCGGGCTCTTGTTCACCTGCGGGCCCGGCGGCACCGCGAACTTCCCGCACCCGGTCAACATCGACGCCGACCCCGAGGGTGAGGTGCTCATGGCGAACAACGGGGCGCTGGTCTTATGTGACACAGACGGCACCGAGCTTCGCCGCGCCACCTGGTCGAGCTACGGCATGGCGGTCGCCGTGGCGGATTTTGACAACGACGGCGAGCAAGAGTTTGGGATCGCCAAGAACAGCACCTACATCCTCTACGAGCGGGATCTCACCCGCCGCTGGACGACGCCGATCACCGACGGCTCTGGCCTCGCGGGCAGCACGTCGTGGGACATCAACCTCGACGGTGTGCCCGAGGTCGTCTACGCCGATGAGGCTGACATCCTCGTGATCGACGGCTCGTCGGGCGCCGTGGTGCTGCGAGAGGGCTCCCACACCTCGGCCACCCTCGCCGAGACGCCCAGCGTGGCCGACGTGAACGGCGACGGCACGGGGGAGCTGCTCTATGGCTCCAACGGCACGCTGAACGGCATCACCGTGATCGGCTCCAAAGACGGCGACTGGCCGTACAGCCCGCCCTACTACAACGAGTACGGCTACTACTACGGCAACATCAACGCCGATCTCACCGTGCCGACGAACCCCGACCCGCCCTGGCTCACCGACGCGAACCTCTTCCGGGGCCAGCCCTCGGCGAAGTACGTACAGAGCGGGCTCACGAACCTCACCGGCGACATCACCGACGTCTGCGCCGCGAGCTGCGCGACGGGCGGCGTGGTGAACGTCGCGGCGCTGGTGATCAACGACGGCGGCGCGGACGCCCCCGTAGGCACCTTCGTCGGCCTCTTCGGCAGCCTCGGCGGCGTGAAGATCCCCCTGGCGACGGAGGTGTTGACCAGCTCGCTCAGCGCCGGCTCCTCCCTCGCGGTCACCTTCACCGTCGCCGCTGAAGACCTCAAGGGCCTCGACGCCTTGGTGGTGGTGTTCGACTCCGATGAGGCGATCACCGAGTGTGTCGAGACCGACAACGAGGGCGAGTGGGTGGACCTGCCCTGCCAATGAGCGCACACGATTAGGCTATACTGGCCACCCCCCGGTCTCGGAGCGCCTGTGCTCATCTCCTTCGCCCTCCTCTTCGCATGTGGCCCCGGCGGTGACTCCGCCGAGGGCCCCACCTGGCACAGCGACGTCTCCCCGGCGCTCCAAGGGCAATGCACCCGCTGCCACGCGCCGGGCGGCCAAGGCGCGGGGGACTTCACCACCCCCGAGGCCGTCGCCGCCCTCGCCCCGGCGATGATCGAGGCGATTCAGTCGGGCCGGATGCCGCCGCCGGTCTCTGACCCAGAGTGTCAGGATTACCTCGGCAGCGAGCACCTCGCCCCCGACCCCACCCTCGCCACGCTGCTGCAGACCTGGATCGACGCCGGGGCCCCCGAGGGGGATCCGGCCTTGGCCCCGGTGGTCGAGCCCGTCACCGAGCAGCTCACCGATCCCGACGTCGTGGTCACCATGGCCGCGCCCTACACGCCGACGTATGAGAGCGCCCGGGACCCAGGCAACGAGTACCGCTGCTTCGTCATGGAGCACGGTCAGACGGAGGACTTCTACGTGCGGCGCATGGCCCCGGTGATCGACCAGCGGTCCATCGTCCACCACGCGCTCTTGTTCACTGTGGCGGATGACGACGTGCCCGATCACGACGTGGCGCTGGGCTGGGACTGCATCGAGGACGCCTTCGTGGGCGGAGACGACTACGACAGCGTGCTCAGCGGCTACGGCATGGTGGGCGCCTGGGGCCCGGGGGCCGTGCCCGTAGAGCTGACCGAGGGGTACGGCTTCCGTGTGACGCCAGAGATGAAGCTCGTCATCCAGATTCATTATTACCAGAGCGACGACACCGACGGCGTCGCCGACCAGTCCGGCTGGGCGTTTGAGGTCTGGGATGAGCCCGTGCTGCCCGTGCTCATCGGGCCCTTCGGCGTGTTTGACTTCCGAATCCCGGCTGGAGACGCCGACTACAGCGCGGAGACGAGCATCAAGCTGCCCCTGCCGATCAAGATTCACGGCGTGTTCCCCCACATGCACGTCTTGGGCACGTCCTACAGCGCTGAAGTCACCGCGCCGGACGGGGAGGTCACCTGCCTCACACGGTCGGACCGCTGGGACTTCCACAACCAGCTCACCTACACCTACCGCGAGCCCATCGAGATCGAGTCCGACTCGGTCGTGAGCCTACGCTGCTCCTGGGACAACAGCGCCGAGAACCCGAACCAGCTCAACGACGAGCCCAAGGACGTGCGCTACGGCGAGCGCACGGACGAGGAGATGTGCTACGCCTTCTCGTATGTCTCGTTGGGGAACTGAGGCCTGAGCGTCGGAGGCTGGCCGCAGCCGACGCTACTGCACCTTCAAGACGATGAACTCGACGCGGCGGTTGGTCGCGCGGCCTTCTTCAGTCTTGTTGCTGGCGACGGGCTGGCCCTCGCCGAAGCCGGCGGCGACGAGGCGGTCCGGTGAGACGCCGCGCTGGATGAGGTAGTTGCGGACCTCCTCCGCCCGGCCTTGGCTGAGCTTGAGGTTGTTGAGGTCCGCGCCTTGGTCATCAGTGTGGCCCTCGACCCGGAGCAGGGTGATCTGCGGGTTCTGGGCGAGCACCTGGGCGACCTCGTCGAGGAGGCCGTAGGACTCGGGCTGGATCGTCGTCTTGCCGGTGTCGAAGTAGACGCGCTCGGTGATCTCGATGCGTTTGCCGCTGAGCTTGGCGCGGCCGTCTTCAGGGCAGCCGTCGTCGTCCTCGACGCCGTTGATGTCCTCTTTGGCGTTGGGGCAGCGGTCGTTCACGTCGAGGAGGCCGTCGCCGTCGTTGTCGGAGTCGGGGCAGCCGTCGAGGTCGTCGGTGTTGTCGAAGTCTTCAGCGTCGTAGGGGCAATGATCGACCTCGTCGTCGAAGCCGTCGTTGTCGCTGTCGTTCTCGGGGTCGGCGTCGGGGCAGCCGTCCTGGTCCATGAAGCCGTTGATGACTTCAGCCTGGTCGGGGCAGCGGTCGACCATGTCGGGGATGGTGTCGAGGTCGTTGTCGGAGTCGGGGCAGCCGTCGCCGTCGCGGTAACCGTCGGCGTCTTCAGGGTCGTCGACGCACTGGTCGTCGAGGTCCTCGACGCCGTCGCCGTCGTTGTCGATGTCGGGGCAGCCGTCCTCGTCTTGCCAGCCGTCGATGTCTTCGCCGTCGCCGACGCAGGCGTCGTAGGCGTCCGCGATGGTGTCGCGGTCGCGGTCGCGGTCGTCGGGGTTAAACGACGGGGCCCAAGACACGCCCACCACGCCGCGCACGTCGGGGGTGCCGAGGCCGGGGATGAGGCCGAAGCCGCCGCCGGCCTGCACGACGAGCCAGGGCGAGGCGAAGAAGAGCACGCCGAGGTCAAGCTCGGCCGGGGACTGGGCGCGGGTGCGGCCCCAGCTCTGGCCGGAGAGATCGGCGATGAGCTCGACGCTCGGGGCCGGGCGGAACCCGGCGGCGAGGCTGTAGAGCACGGCGTCGCCGGTGGGCACGTCGCGGACGCGGTCGTCGGGGCGGATCGCCACGCCGAGGTTCACCGCCGCGCGCCAGCGGTACGCGCCCAGGCGCACCTCCCCATCGGAGAGCTCGGCGATGAGCGTCGGGGAGAGGGTGAGCCCACCCTCACCGGCCAAGGCCGCCGGGTCGCCCGTGGGCAGCGAGATCGGCACGGCGACGGCGACGCCCAAGGGGCCGTTCGCGGCGGAGAGCGGCGCGAGCTTCGGCGTGAGGCGCAGATCACCGATGGCCGTGGCCGCGAGCGGGGTCAGCTCGCCGACGCCGGTGAGGCTGGCGACGTCGTAGCCGGTCTGGGTGAGCACGACGGGCAGATCGGCGCTCAACGAGAAGAGCTGGGTGACGCCGAGGCCGAGCTGCAGGTTCGTGACCACCCGGGACTGCACCGGGGCGCGGTAGGTGTCCGCCGCGAGGGGCTCACCGTCGGCGCCGACGATCACGAAGGGGTCCCGGGCGGCGTTCGCCCGGGCGGCGACGCCGAGCTGCAGGTGGCCCAAGGTGTCGGCGGACTGGGCGGTGAAGTAGCCGAGGTGGTCGCTCGGCGGCTTGTAGCGGTCGAGGTCGATCCCACCTTCAGCGGCGAGGGCGGCGCCGGAGACCCAAACGAGCAGGCCGATCATCAGCGGGTCTCCTGGCGACGGCGGCGGGCGAGGCCAAAGGCGGCGGCGAGGGCCGCGGCGAGGCCACCCGCGGCGGGGAGCGCCGGGCCGCAGAGCAAGGAGCTGCCCTGGGCGCCGCCGCCGAGCGCGTCTTCAGCGCAGCCCTCGTTGTACAGGCCGTCGCAGTTGTTGTCGGCGGTGTCGCCGCAGAGCTCGGTCGCGTTGGGGGAGACGTCCGGGTTGAGGTCGTCGCAGTCG
>JBEAVX010000360.1:0-3112 GCA_041160755.1 Pseudomonadota bacterium | reverse complement strand
GCCTTGGGCCCCGAGGAGCCGCTGCCGCCGGGCGAGGGCCCCTGGACCGGCCTTGTCTTAGACGCCGAGTCTCGTTCTGCTTTGGCGGAGGCGCGTACCTTGCCCGAGGCCCGCCCCTTCGGCGCTTTGGCCCGGCTGAGCGTGTCGACCGTCACCGGGGCGAACGCCTTCTTCACCTTCACCGATGCGACCCTCGCGGAGCATGACCTCAAGCCTTGGGCCCGCCCGCTCTTGGCCCGCGCGGGGCACACTGGGGGCCTCATCGTCACTGAGGCCGACCACAGATCCGCCCGCGCTGAGGGGGAGCGCGCCTGGCTCCTCGACCTCTCCGCCGATCGCCCGCCGCCCCATGCTCGCGCCTTGGCCTACCTCAAGCTCGCCGAGGCCGAGGGCATCCCCGCGCGGTACAAGTGCCGTGTGCGCCGCCCGTGGTACCGGGTGCCCGTGGTGGCGCCGGGCGCCTTGTTGTTGGCCAAACGTGCGCACCTGCACCACCGCCTGCAGCACAACGCCGCCGGGCTGTTGACCACCGACACGATCTACCAAGGCGCGCCGCTGCCCAGCGCCGGTCTGAGCGCCGCTGACCTCGTCGTCTCGTTCCACACGAGCCTCACCCTGCTCAGCGTCGAGCTGGAGGGCCGGTCGTATGGCGGCGGGGTGAGTGAGCTTGTGCCCTCAGAGATCGCCCGCCTCACCCTGCTCAGCCTGCCGTTGGGGGAGCACTTGCCCCAGCTCGACGCCTTGTCCCGGGCGCATGGGGGCCAGGCCGACGCCGCCGAGGCGCTCGTGGAGGCCACGGACGCGCTCTTCGCCGCCCGCTGCCCGGCGTATGCGGCCTTGCTGCCGGGGTTACGCCGCGCGCTTGGCGTCCTGCGGGGGCGGCGGCTGGGGCGGTGAGTCTGTGTGGGGTGTCAGTGATTTTGGGTCGGTGTCAGACTTCTCGGGCGAGCGTCAGTCCAACGTGACCCCATAAACTCGGCCCACTTGGCGCCCATCGACGGGGTGCCTCGGCGCGCTGATGGCGAGGTCTGCGGCGCCGTCGCCGGTGAGGTCACCTCCGACGGCCATCGAGATGCCCGCCAGGTCGGTGTTCACGGAGGAGGACCACACACGGTCGGCGTCCTCGGCGGTCAGCTCGCCGCTGAACGGGCCATAAAACAGGCTCACCCGGGGGAGGTGGTCTCCGCCCGAGTACACCTGCTGGGGGGCGCTCAGGAGCACGTCGGAGAGGCCGTCGTCGTTGATGTCGCCCGCGCTGAGGGCGGCGGCGCCGAGCCAATCGCCTGGGCCAAGGGCGAGGAAGGTGGCCTCGGCGTCGGTGACGCTGTAGGCGCCCGACAGGCCGCCAAGAAAGAGCCAGCTCCGCCCGGCGCGTTCCCCGTCAGCGGTGTAGAAGTCGCTGCTGATGAGCACGTCGTCTACACCATCGCCGTCTGTGTCGCCTGCGGCGGTGAGGCTGCTCCCGAAGCTGTAGTCGGTCTGGGCGTCTCCAACGAGGCTGGCGTCGGCGTCGCTCACGGTCAGCTCGCCGGAGAGGGGCCCGTAGACCAGCCACACCTGGCCGACGCCCGCCTCTCCGCCCGCTGGGGCGCTCACCAGCATGTCGTCATGGCCATCGCCGTTCATGTCCCCCGCCCAGATGATGGCCTCGCCCATGAGGTCGCCGGGGTCTACACCGCTCAGATCAAACGTGGCGTCGTCGGTGGTGATCGCGCCGGTGATGGGGCCCTCGAAGCCCAGGACGAGGCCGGTGGTGGGGGTGGCGAGGAGCTGTGAGGGGCTCGTGAGCAGCAGATCCGCGCGCCCGTCCCCGTTCAGGTCACCGCCGCCGCTGAGCGCGGTCCCGATGCTGCCAAAGGTCTCGTCGTGCGTGATGGTATCGCTGAGCGTCTCTAAGGAGTAGAGGCCGGGGAGCGGCGTGGCGCCGCCGACCAACACCCACACGCGGCCGGCGTTCGTCTCGGGCTCGTTGTAGCCGGGGACCGCGATGATGAGCTCACTCAGACCATCGCCGTTCATGTCGCCGCCGTCGGCGATGGTGTGGAAGGAGGTTGACTCTGAGGACCAGCGCACGGCGTCCTCAAGAGTGGTGGTCGTGTCGAGGGGGCCGTGTACGATCACGACCTGCTCCGTGAGCTCCTCCGCGGAGTTCTCAAGGCCCACGAGCTGTTGGGTCATCACGAGCTCTGCGTGCCCGTCTCCGTCCATGTCCCGAACCACGGCCACCCGAGAACCTAAGCTGGGGCGTGCCTCCTCGCCGGTCAGGGTGAACACGGCCTCGTCTTGGAGGGAGTCGGCGCTGCCGTCGAGGCCGTCGCAGTTGTTGTCTACGCCGTCTCCGGCGAGGTCCGCCGCCCCAGGGAAGACGCCCGCGTCTTGGTCATCGCAGTCGCCGTCGATGCCTTGAAAGCCGTCCTCGTCCTCGTCCGCGTAGACGCCTTGGCCGGTGTCGTCCGCGAAGAGGCCGCCCTTGCAGCCGAGGGCGAGGAGGGTCGGGAGCAGAGCAACGAGGGGGGCGTGTCGTGTCATCAGAAACCTGCGGTCCAAGGGGCTCACGAGCAGGTTAGCCGAGCTCGCCCGAGGTGCGTCAGAGATCTTGAGGATGTGTCAGCGAATCCACCGCCCCGTCAGCCTCGCCCGTCCACTCCAAGAGTTTACGCCGCAGCGCCTCCTTTGAGGGCAAGACGAGGCTGTACTCTTTGGCGTGAATGTTGGCCCCGGCGGGCAGGGTGATCTCGACGAGCGCGTCGTGCTTCTTTTTGCACAAGACGACGCCGATGGTGGGGCCCTCCTCGGCGAGCTTGACGTGACGGTCGTAATAGTTGACGTACATCTGCATCTGGCCGAGGTCTTGGTGGCTGAGCTTGCCGATCTTGAGGTCAAACAGCACAAAACAGCGCAAAAGACGGTTGTAGAAGACGAGATCGACGTAGTAGTGCTCCTCGTCAAAGCTAAAGCGTCGCTGGCGGCCCTCAAACAAGAAGCCTTGGCCTAGCTCGAGCATAAACTGCTCGAGTTTGCCAAGCAGGCCGGCCTCCAGATCGGACTCACTGTATTGGGTGCGCTCCTCCAAACCGAGGAACTCCAAGACGAAGGGGTCTTTGAGCAGGTC
>JBEAVX010000321.1:0-8095 GCA_041160755.1 Pseudomonadota bacterium | reverse complement strand
CGACAGGCGCGGCGGCCACGATCGGCGTGAGGATCGCGGGCGCGGCGGGAGGCGCCACCACGACAGGCGCGGCGGCGGCGGCGGGCGCCACGATCGGGGCCACGACCGGCGCGGCCTTGCCCGGCTTCTTCGGCGTCGGCTCACCGTCCGGCCAGCGCATCGCGCCCCAGCCATCCTCCAGCGGCGCGGCGCCCTTTGCGCGGGCGGGCGGGGCGACGGTCGCGGTGACCTCGACCTCGACGAGCTCACGAACGGCGTACTCGGTGCGCTCGACGGGCTCCTGCTCGGGCAACGACGGCTCGGCGCTGGGCAAGGTCGCCGGGGCCGAGCCAAAGGCCAGGGTCAGCCGGGGCTCGGCGAGGTTCATGCGCGGCTCGGGCGCGTGGGGGCGCGCGGCGGGCACGGAGCGCTCGACCTCTTCGCTCGTCTCATCGTCGGTCAGCTCCGACGGCCAGCCGACCTCGTTCGGCGTCGGGCCCTCGCCGCGACGGAACGAGAACGAGCCCAGCGCGCGCTGCCCGAAGGCCACGCCGCCGCCCACCGCCGCGCCCGCCGCGCCTGCGGCGGCTCCAGCGGCCCGGGCGAGACCACCCCGGACGACGGGCGCCTTGGACTCCACAGCGCTCACGCCGCGACCGGCCAAGGTCTCCCAGTCGATGCCCAACATCACCGTGAGCCCCGCCGCGATGGTCGAGAGCACGGCGACGTAGGATCCAACGGTGCCGAGGTGCAGCAAGAGCCACTCCGCGCTCGCCGCGCCCAAGGCCCCGCCGATGGGGAAGCCGGGGCGAACGTGGGGCCAGGTCACCAAGGCGAGGAGCGCCGCCGTCCACCAGCTCGCGAGCCCACCCGCCAAGAGCTTGGTGAAGGTGGCCGAGGGGTGCCGGGCGAACCGCAGGCCCAACCACACCGCCACGAGCAAGACCGCCCACGACGAGTACCCAAAGAGCTGGTAGAGCACGTCCGCCAAGGCGGCGCCCGATCGACCGCACCAGTTCGCGATCTCCTCCACCGACGAGCGCCGGGAGAAGGCCGGGTCCGTCGGGGAGTACGAGGCCAGGGCCAAGGTCGTGAACCCGCAGGCCGCCAAGCCGCCAAGATACAGGAGGAAACGCCGGTTCTCAGGGGTGAAGCCCGCGCGGCTCACCGGGCTTGACTCGCCGCTCGGCGGCGCCTCCCCCTTCGGAGCGCGTGTCCGGGGCTTCTTCTCTCCGGCGCTGGACTTGCGACCGCTGGAGGTCTTCTCCACGGCGTTTGCGGTGCGGGCCACTCTCAGCTCCTGTCCAGGGGACGGTCAACCACCAAGCTCTTGACACGTCATCCGACAATCTAAGGTATCACATCACGCACGCAAGAGCGTGGTCCGTTCGCTTGACACAGGGCTCTACACAAGCGACGGGTTCGGGCGAGCGCCCCGGCGTGAAGGAGAGAGGAATGGCGAAGCGAGTGCTGGTGGTCGGTGGCGCCGGCTACATCGGATCCCACTGCTGTCGGCTCTTGGAGGATCGTGGGGACGAGGTCGTCGTCTTTGATGATCTCTCCACGGGGCATCGCGGCGCGGTGCGCTCCGAGCTGATCCTCGGCGACATCCGGGATCCGGCCGCCCTTCGTGGGGCGCTCCAGGGCCGGGGCTTTGACGCGGTGATGCACTTCGCCGCCCGGGCGATGGTCGGCGAGTCTATGGCCCGCCCCAGCCTCTACTTCGCGCTCAACGTCGGCGGCACGGCGAACCTCCTCGACGCGATGCGCGCCGCGGACGTGCCCGCCATCGTGTTCTCCTCGACCTGCGCGATCTACGGCGCCCCACAGACCCAGCCCGTCGATGAGACCCACCCCAAGGCGCCCCTGAGCCCCTACGGCCTCTCAAAGCTCCAGGTGGAGCAGATGTTGGAGACCTGCCGGGCCCTGGAGGGCCTCCGCGCGAGCTCCCTGCGCTACTTCAACGCCGCAGGCGCCCACCCCGACGGCAGCCTCGGCGAGTCCCACGATCCCGAGACCCACCTCATCCCCTTGGCCCTGGCCGCCGCCATGGGCGCCCGGCCTCCCCTGGAGGTCTTCGGCGACGACTACGACACCCCCGACGGCACCTGCGTCCGGGACTACGTTCACGTCATGGACCTCGCGGCCGCCCACGCGCTCGCCATGGACACCATGCTCGCGGGCAGCCCCGGCGGGGCGTGGAACCTCGGCTCCGAGCGTGGGCACAGCGTCTTGCAGGTGCTGGAGAGCGTGGCCAGGGTCACCGGTCGCCCCGTCCCCCACCGCATCGCGCCGCGGCGCGCCGGAGATCCGCCCGCGCTCTACGCCAGCTCCGCGCTGATCCGCGCCGAGCTCGGCTGGACCCCACAGCGCCGCGACCTCGACGGCATCATCCAGACCGCCTGGCGCTGGGCCCAGAGCCCCCGCTACTGAGCCGCCCTCGTCAAGACGGGGGGCTCAGTACGAGAACGTGAACAGCACGTTCACCGGGATGTTGTCGAACTCGCGACGGGAGTCTACGTTCCCGCTCGCGCAGAGGTTGTCCGGGCAGCTCGCGCGGCGGTTCCAGCCGGTGTCGACCGAGACGGCGACCCAGTTCTGGAGGCTGTAGGTGCCGCCGACCATCATCGTCAGCACCTGGTCGTCCCGGGTGACGTGGCCCCGGTACTTCTCCATGCGGTAGCCGAAGTTGCCGTTCACCGTGAGGCGACGGCTCAGCTTGCCCTCGTAGCGCAAGAAGCCGTAGTGGTAGCTGACGTAGTTGGTGAACCAGGAGTCCTGGTAATCCTTGACGTAGCCCAACGAGAAGGTCTGGTTCTTGCGCGGGGCCCAAGCGAGCTTGCTCGTGACGAGCAGGCCCTCGCCGAAGCTCGTGAGCGAGGCGTCCCAGCCTTGGCCCGCGGCGTCGAGGGTGCCGAGTCCTTGCGCCCCGGCGGCGGCCTTGGCGGCGGCCTCCTCGTCGACCGACGCCGTGTCATACCGGAGCTGGCCATAGCCAACCGTCGTGTTGAGCACGATCTTCTTGGTGAACCGACCCGAGAGGCCAGCGTTCACCCGGAAGCCGAGACCATCGGGGATCGCCAGCCAGTCGTCGGTGAACTCCAGCGCCGTGCCGCCCGTCGTCTGGATGAGGTTGTTCTCCCAGCTAAACCGCTCGAACTCCGCGCTGGCGAGGAGCGAGGTCTTGGGGAAGAAGGCCCACTTGACGTTGAGCTGGGGGCCGTACCGCCAGCGGTTGTTTAGATCCGCGCCGAGCAGCCCAGAGTTGTTGTCGTCAACCGGAGACGGCGTGGAGTTCGGGTTGGTCGTGAAGTCATCGACGTCGAAGAAGCCGCCGACGTCGATGTTGAGCGCGCCCCCGGGGTGAACCGCCAGCCAAGCGTCCGAGCCGGAGTGAACCTGGGTGACGAAGGGACGCCCGGTGTTGTCCTCAAGGCCGGCAAAGCGAGCCTCGGACGGGCGGTTGTCGATGTAGAAGTCTTCGCCCAGCTTGAGACCGACCACCGCGTCGGGGAGCAGGTCTAAGTTCGCCAGCGTCGTGGTGTCCGTGGCGCGGCTGAGGTTGCGCGCGGACTTGTTGAGGAACTGCCGCGCGGCGAGGCTCGCGGTGAGGTCAAAGACGAGGAGATCGTTGTTGACCTCCAGCTTGATCTGAGGGCGCGCGAGGAGGTTGACGCCTCGCACGACCTGGCGATCCGCCGAGGTGCCCCCGCCGTCCACCAAGAACGGGTTGGACTGGAACTGCATGCCGACGTCAAGGGTAGGCGTGATCAGGCCGTGATCCGCGAAGCGGATGCCGCTGCCCGGCCCACCCGCCGTAGCCGGCGCGGCGAGGAGCAAGGTCGCGAACAGCGCACCGAACGAACGCGCCGCTCGCGCGGTCCGTTCATTCCCCCGAAGGTTCTTTGTCATCGCTTCTTGCCTCAACGTCTGGCCTGCGTCAGCGAGCGGCAGGGCCGCGTGAAGTCTCTCGCGCGACCCGGGCGGGCGGCGCGTCCTCGGATTGTAGAACGCGCTCATTCAAAGGGCGAGACGCCAGGGGGGTCGATGCCGATGCCAGCGTTGCCATCGGCGATGGTCTCGCTGAGCTCGGCGCCCTCGTACTTGGCGCTCTCCTGGGTCTCGGCCTTGCCCTCTTCACCGACACAAGCGTCCGCCTCACCGCGGAACTGAACCGCCTTGTTCTTGGCGACCCCGATCTTGCGGAACTCGTAGTCGGCGCGCGCGTCGTCGCCGACGGAGAGCGCCTCTTGCATGCTCGCCAAGGCGGACTCGCTGACCTGAACCAGCGCGCGCACCGCGGAGAGCTTCTTGTTGAGGCACTGAATCTTGACCGCGTCCTGCTCAGGCTGCGCGGCGACGAGGAGGCCGTTGACGTACTCAGCGGACTCCTTCATGTCGGTGATCGCGTCCCGGCCGAACTGGATCTTCTGAGAAGACGACGTGGAGGAGCCGCTGACGACCTCTCCTTGGCTCGCCGGATCTTGGGCGAGGGCCGTCGACGAGCTGAACCCGAGCGCCATGATGAGCACGAGAAGGTTCCGAAGGGTCATGACTCACTCCTGAGGACAGCAGGACGTTACCGTTGAACGGGCGGGGCTGTCAACCGTAGGCCGCCTCTCATCTTGTTCAGACACCGCGATGATCACTCCAGATCACCAGATCTTTAGGAAAGATCAAGGGCGACCTCGAGGCGCATGAGAGATCCCGAGGAGGGCAACACCCCGAGATGCCTCAGAGAATCGCCGTTGAGCGATCGTTGAATTCGACGGAGCGCCCTGGGCCTCACGGCGTGTAGTGTCTTCGTCAAACTCTCTTTGGATCCCCCACGCGCGCCGCCCGGAGGCAAGCCGCTCGCGGAGGTGGTCGAAGCCTCCCTGGGCCGCGCCCCCGCGCCAAGCCTCGGCGCGCGCGCACTCGGAGGGACGCCCGGGCGACCGCCTGTTCATGAGCCCCCCGGCCACGACGCCGTCTGCAACGTCGCTGGACGACGCCCAAGCGCGGGTGAGACGGGCCATCCCCAACCCGACGTGGCCCCCGAGGGGCGGAGCGCGCCTCGGCTGGGCCTCGCGGCGGAGGCGCGGCGTCGCGGCGCAGGCGAAGACCCTCTTGAGCGGGCTCATCCTATCCCCCAGACACACCACGGGCCGGACGTTGTGCGCGCCCGGCCCGGGTGGAACCCATCAGCTCGAAGGTGTGAGCGAGAACGGGTAGGTGAACTCGCCGACGACGTCCTCATCAAACCGCCAGCTCTTCACCTTGCCGACGATGCACTGGCCCAAGGCGTCGCTGCCGGTGCTGTTCGAGACGGCCTTGGCGCTGGTGACACGACCGGCCTTCACCAAGAAGGTGATCTCCACACGACCCGCCAAGGTCGGGTTGGCCTTGAGCTGGGACTCGTAGCAGTACTTCACCTGGCCCGACTGCTTCTTCACGACGGCCTTGACCTTGCCGGCGTCGCCCGACTCCAGGTAAGCGTCCTCTTGCTCGACGCCGATCTTGCCGGTGACCTGAACGGCCGGGCCTGAGCCGACGCCGACGGCGCCGACCTTCCCGCCCTGGAGGTCACCGATGTCGGCGTCACGACGGCCACCGGCGGTGCCCGTGCGGGCCTCCATCGACGTGGACGACGCGACTTCAGCGCCGGAGACGTTCGCCAAGGCGGAGTCGAGATCCTGGCCAGCGAAGTCAGCCTCGCCGAGGAGGTCCTCGACGCGGCTCCCGGAGGCCGACTCTCCGCGCGTGCCGATGATCGCCATGAGCAGCCGAGACTGCTGCATCACCTGCTCACGCGCCTGTTCACGGCGGGCGGCGGCGTCTTTCTCAGACTTCTTGGCGACCTTCTGGCTGCTCTCGGCCTCAGTCTGCTTGGCCACCTGCTCGCCGTTGTCGGTCTCCACCGGCTCGGGGGGCGGAGGCGGCGTGTCCTCGACCGGAGGCGCGCTGATCATCTGGGTGAAGCGCTCGGGCAGCTCATCAACCGTGGGCTGCCGGGGCGGCGCGTTCACCGTGATGATGCCAAAAACGATGCCCAGGGCCCAGAAAACGCTGAGGAACCCGTAGTAGACGGGGTCATCGTCGTCAATGAACCTCGGCCGGAAGTCCATCGACGCGCCGAGGGGCTCGGGCGGCGGCGGCACAAACTGGAAGAGGATCGTCAGGCCATCGACCATGACCTTGCCGCGGTTGCTGTCGTTCAGCGGCAGGTGGAAGCCGTCGGACTTCTTGACGACCTCGCTGGCGGTCTTGAGCTGGTCAAAACCCAGCACGTCATCCTTGTACGACACGCGGCCGGTCATGCCGTCGGTGAAGACAAGGTTGTAGGTGCCGCCCTTTTGGGGCTCAAAGAGCTGAAACCGCTTGCCCAAGGTGGGCGTCGCGAGCTGGAAGGTGTTCTTGTCGGAGTCCCCGATGGTGACGGGGTCGCCGGACTTGATCAGCTCTTCCTTGACGATCTTGCCGTCTTGGACGATGCCGATGCGAAGCACCTTGATCTGAACCTGCGTCTGTCGCTGAGGCTGCGCCATGGATCAATTCCCTGTAGACCTTGGTTCCCGAGCGTCCTGGAGAACTACACACCCCGAAGAGGCCCAGGCAACCCGCCTGTCTGCCCGAAGACCGGACAATGAATCGGAGGTGAAGTTCTCGGGAGATCTCAAGCGGGTGTTACCACAGGATGAAGTGTATCAGAGTCGAGGGGCTGAACGAAGAATCTTGACGCCCAGGCCCCCTGCCCGCACGAGCGGGGGCACGATCGCAGCATAAACGAAGGGTGCCCACCGGCGCAAGTGACGCGAGTGAACACCCTTCAGATCCGCGCGCTGGCGGGGCTCAGATCAGCTCGTGGTCGAGTAGACGACGAACCGGAAGTTCGAGAACTGCGCCTGGCCCGCGGTGTACATGACCTCGCGGATGACGGAGAACGGGAGCTCCTTGTCGCACTGCATGAGGATCTCGCCCTTGAAGGCGTGCTCCTCGGAGGCCGTGGCCTCGGCGATCCGTTTGGCCTGCTCCGCCTTCTCCAGGAGACGATCGTAGAGGCGCGTGATCATCTGGCCCTTCTTCTCTTCGTCGGGCACAGCGATCCACTCGCGACCCGACTCATCGGGCTTCTTGGTGAGCGCCATGAGCGGCACGCCGTCCACGATGATGCCGACCTTGGACACGACGACGTTCACCGCCAGCTTGGGCTTGACCGCGGACGTGGACAGGGGGAGCTGCATCTCGGCGGACGCGGCGACGGAGATGTCTTCGGTGGAGTAGGACTTGAGGAGGAACACCAAGATGATGGTGAACATGTCCATCATCGAGGTGATGTTCAAGTCCTCGCTAAGTGAGATGCGACGAGGCTTTTTCATGACCGCTCTCTAAGAGAGCCGGGGCGAACCCGGCAAGAGGGGAGAGAAGGAGGAGGGAGATCTGATCAGCCCGCGCCGCCGGCGATGACCACGTTGGGGAAGAGCAACCGGGACTTGCCCTTGTCGTCCTTCTTGTTCACATCCTCACGGGTGGCGTCCATGAGCAAGATCAGCACCTCGTAGGGGATACGAGACTCGGGCACCAAGATGACCGTCTCGTCATCGGGGTACTGATCCTTGATCTGGTTCAGGAGGTCCGTCAGCGACTTGTAGTCGTAGGACTGCGGCGTCGAGCAAGGACGCTCAGCGCAAGGCACCGTGGGGCCCGCGTCCGCCGAGGGCGGAGCGCCCTGCGGGTTGAGCACCGCGTCAGCGCCCATGACCGTGAAGCCCTCGTTGGTGACGGCGACAGACAGCATGAGGGGGGGCTTGTCAGGGGGGGTCTCTACCTCAACCGGAGGCCCGATCGCGGGGAGCGTAGAGTCGATGACCGCGAGGGTCACGAACTGCGCCGCCATCAGCAGGAAGGGGATGAGAATCGAGACCAGGTTCATCACTGGCAAAAGGTTCAGAGGCTCTTCTTTTGCATCTGCGCGTTTTCCGGCCATTCCTGCGCTCCAAAGGACTGAATGGTGAGGGTGGACGTGCCCGGTCGGGAGGGTTCACGACCCCGCGACCCACACACGCCGGGCTCAGGCGGAGGCCTCAGCCCCCCCCACCATGCCGAGCGTGCCCCGGCGGCGGGCCCCGAGCAGGTT
>JBEAVX010000276.1:0-3567 GCA_041160755.1 Pseudomonadota bacterium | reverse complement strand
GCCGTTGAGAAGCTGCCGCTGACCGCAGCGGAGTCGGGCATCCGGATCGAGTTCTGCTGTGAGCAGGCGCTCGCGGCGACTTGGCGTGATGAGCTACGAGAGCTCGCGATCGCCCTCGCGCGGCCAACCTCGGTGTATACGCCCATCAGCGCACGTTGAGCCGCCTTCGCGCGCCCTGATGCGAACGCGTGACGCTGCTCCTCCAACTCACGCTGGGGCGAGCGGTGAGGCCCTACGCCGTGGCGCCTCCCTCACTCTATGTACCCCAGCTCCCGCAGCGCCTCCAACTGGTCGCTGCCGCCGAGCTCCATCGCGCTCATCAGGCGCTGAAGCTCGCTGTCTTGCACGAGGATGACCGCGCCGGGCGTGGCCGTGATCGTGCCCAGGCCCACCTTGAGCGTGCCGCCGTCGATGGGGATCGGCGTCGGCTCGGCGAGGTTCAGCACGCCCAGGTTCTGCCACGAGCCGGTCACCACGCCGATGACGCCGCGCCCGTAGGGCCCAGGTGTAAAGGTGAGGGTGAGGCCGTCGGGGGAGATCTCGACGGCGCCGACGTCCGTGGGGAGCTGCTTGGGCCGCTGGCCCCACTCGACGTTGGCGCGGCGGCGGCTGTCGGCCTCGGGGTCGATGATCTGGGCGCGCACGGGCTCCGCGAAGGTCATCGTGAAGCTGGGGGTGCCCGGGCCGACCTCGATCCGCAGGCCGGGGCCCGTCGGCCAGCCCGTCGCGTCGCCCAGCCGCGCGAGGCGGGCGTCTAGGGTGGCGCGGGAGGCCGTCGGCGCGAGATCTTGCTGCTGGAGGGGGTCGGCGCGGAGGTCAAACAGCTCCTCCTCGCCGCTCCAGGTGTGCAGGATGTACATCTGATCATCGGCGACGGCGGCCCAGCGCTCGGTGTCGTACATCAAGTGGCCGATGGGCAAGGCCCGGGCGGTCAACGAGGCGCGCAGCGCGGGCAGCGCCTCGGACTGTGCGGCGTCCAGGTACGGGCGCAGCGAGGTGCCGTTGGTCTTGGGGCGCTTGTCTTCAGGCACTCCGGCGAGGTCGTAGACCGTCGCGGCGATGTCCACGAGGCCCACGGGCTCCTCGACGCGGTGCGGACCCCCGGCCCAGCCCGACGGGGGGCGGACCCACAGCACCGCGTGGGTCAGCTCACTGTAGAGGGTGTGGTTGTGCTCGTAGCTGCCGTGCTCCCAGAACTCTTCGCCGTGATCGGAATGCAGCACGATCAGCGTCTCGCCGGGCAAGGTCAGCACCCACGAGAACAGCTCCGCGAGCTGGTCCGCGGTGTATCGAAGCTCACCGTCATACCGGGCTTGGAGCCAGGCCTTGTTGTCGTCCGTGAGCGTCTCGCCCATCGACACGATCTGCCAGCGGTTCATCTCATCGACCAGCGGGCCAGGGTCGGTCTCGACGTAGCGGTTTTCGTAGAACGCCGGGGCGTCGTAGAAGGCGTGGGGGTCCATGATGTGCAAAAACATGAAGCTGTCGCGCTCGCGGTTGGTGTGTAACCAACCCTTCGCGCGCTCGATCTGCACGTCGGCCTCGACGGAGTTCTCAAAGATCCACCAGTCGAAGCCGTCGTTAAAGCCGAAGCGGGGCACGAGGTGAATGTTCGCCGTGACCCCCGCCGTGGTGAAGCCCGCGTCCTTGAGCACCTGGCCCATCGTCGGCGCGTCCATCGCCTCAAAGGGGTAGTAGCCTGTCGTCGCGGTGCGGAAGCTGGGGCGGGTGCGCGGCGCTGGGGTCCAGGCGCGGTCGAAGATGACCGACTGGGCGGCGAAGGCGTCGAGCGGCGTCGTGGTGTCGCGGCCGTAACCGTGCTGGGTGAAGCTCGCGTAGCGCGCGGTGTCGATGCCGACGACGAGCACTCGGCGCGGGGGCCGGGTCGGCGCGCCGAAGATGCGGGGCTCGGCGATGAAGACCATGTCCCAGTCGCTGTCTCCGGTGGCGATGGTCTCAAAGGTGAGGGTGACGGTCTTGCCGCCGAAACGTTTGAGGTCGATCTGCGCGTCTCGGAAGCCCTCTTCGGGGATCTGGAACGAGGTGATCTCGTCGCCATCGACGCGCACACGCAACCCGGCGCCGTCGCTCGGGGCCTTCAGTGAGCCCCAGGGGCACGAGCGCCAGGGCGAGGTCCAAGGTGGCGCCCTCGGGCAAGGTCAAGGAGTACGAGAGCGTGGTGGGCGCGGGCAAGAGCAGGCCCGGGCGGCTCTCGGGGCCTAAGGTCAGCTCGTACCGCACAAACTCTTGTGGGCTCAGGCCGGACTGGGTGACGTCGAGGCGCTTGACGAGGCCGCCGATGCGGTCGGCGCGCAGGGAGGGCCCCGTGCTCAGCTCGTCGGGATTCCGTTTGTTTGAGACGTAGAGCTGATCGTCGTCCGCGCACCACACCCGCACGCCGCCGCGAGGCATACAGCGGTAGGGGAGCTCCTTGCCCTCCCAGACGATCTCAAGGCCCGTGGGCGCGACGCCGTGGCGTTTGCCCTGAAGTTTTACCGGAGAGTCGGTCACCCAGACGCCGGGGGAGTCGGCCACCTCTGTCCAGCCGGTGAGCGGCATGTCGCCCAGACGCGCCGCGCCTTCGGGGACGGTGCGCGCGGGCAAGGTGAGCGACGCGCCGTCGAGGAGCTCGGTGAGGCGCAAGGGCGCGCCCGCGCCTTGGCTGTGGAGGGTCGATGCGGGGAGGGTCGGGGAGGCCGCCGGGAGAGGCGCCGAGCCGCAGGACATGAGCAGGGGCCAGAGGATCAGCACGGGCAGGTGCTCCATCGCCGCGATCCGCGACGCACCATCGGGGGTCGCCGCAAGATATAACTCCTCACGCGCCCTCCTGCGCCGGGGTTCAGGCCCCGGCAGACCCGAGGAGGAGCCCATGGAGCGAGCATGACGAAGACCGCGCCGAAGTCAGGAAACCTGCCCATCACGCTGGCCACCTGGATGTACCTCCTCGCCGAGCGGGGTCACCTGCCCCTCGACCCCGAGCTGCGCGCGGCCTTAGACGCGCTCTCCGTCGGGGTTCAGCGGGAGACGTCGGATCTTGAGGGCCTCGGCCAGTCCCTCGTCGGCGCCGTGGCGCTCAAGGTGGGCGAAGACTCCTCCTTCGAGGCCGTGCACCGCCTCGCCTTGGCGCTCTACGGCGAGGAGCGCGTAGACTCCTCCTTGGGCGCCGGCAGCCGGGATCTCCGCGCGCGCAACGCCCGGCGTTACCAGTTCTCCCACAACCTCCCCTGGATCGCCTGCATCATCGACCGCTTCCCCGACGGCCAGGTCGGCGCGCACTGGGTCATGGTCGAGCAGGTCACCGACGTCGTCACGATCATGGACCCTTACCCCTGGGACGACGTCGACGAGGAGACCAGCATGCCCGTGGTCGACTTCATGGTGAAGTGGGAGCTCGCCGGGGCGAACTCTCTGCGCCTGAGCTGAGCCAAACTGAGCGGTGCGGCGCCTCGTTTAGCCGCTCACGACCCGGTCGCGTCCTTCGGCCTTCGCCTGGTACAGCCGGGCGTCGGCCAAGGTGTAGAGGCCCTGGGCGCTCATCTCCGGCGCCAAGCTGGCGACGCCCAACGA
>JBEAVX010000274.1:0-3425 GCA_041160755.1 Pseudomonadota bacterium | reverse complement strand
GGGCATGACCGAGACGGCCTCGCAGATCGCCACCCGCGCGCCGGGCGACCACCGCCCCGGCGGGGATGTCGGCTGGCCGCTGCCGTTTAATGAGGTGAGCGCCGACGCTGACGGCGTGCTGACCGTGCGGGGTGTGCTCGCGCCGGGCGGTGAGCACCGCACGAACGACCGGGGGCGCCTGGATGAGTCGGGCCGGGTGATCGTCTCCGGTCGGGCGGATCTGGTGCTCATCTCCGGCGGCGAGAACATTCACCCCGGCGAGATTGAGGCGGCGCTCTTGGCGCATCCGGAGGTGGCTGAAGCGGTCGTCATCGGGCGGCCGGATCCGCGCTGGGGGGAGCGGCCCGTGGCGTTTGTGACCTTGCGAGCGGGGGCGACGGTGAGCGGAGACGCCCTGCGGGGCTGGTGTCGGCAGCGGCTCTCGGCGTTTAAGGTGCCGGATCGGGTGACCGTGCTCGATGCGCTGCCGCGCACGGGGCTGGGCAAGGTGGATCGGGGGGCGCTCGGGCGGATGTGAGGGCGGGGGCGTCGCGGCGAGCGCTTGTGGCACCCTCACCCCCGCTCACACGAGGTAACCCATGGCTCGACCGCAGTCGCGCTGGATGACCGTAGGCGCTCCCGCGCTGCCGAGCGCCTTGGCGTGGGCCCCGGCCCAGGCGGACGAGCCCGTTGACGCCGCCCAGGCGGAGCGCGCTGAGCGCATGCACAAGCTCCGCGACGCCCACGGCCTCATCTGCCTGCATGACGACGAGTCCTCGGCGCTGCCGCTGCTCACGAAGGTCGCGCGCCGCGCTCACTGAACGAAGCACCGCCCTTGAGCTCCTCGGCGACCTGCGCGGCGCCATCGACACGATGCAGGAGCCGACACCGCGCTTTTGTACCTCTGCGCTCCTCGCCCACCGCACACAATGCGCGGGAAAGAAGCTGGTCCTGGGGCGCCCGATGGCGCGTGTTGGCGCTGCCCGAGGCCCACCAGCCACAGGCCATCGTCGCGCCACGATCGGCGGTCACACCTCAATCCGTCTCAAGCACGATCCGGTAGCGGGCCTTGTTGGCCCTCACGCGCTCGACCGCCTCCTGGGCCGCGCGCATCGGCAACAGCTCCACCTGCGGACGCACCCCGTGGCGAGCGGCGTGGGCGAGCATCTCTCGCACCGTGGAGCGGCTGCCGATGAGGCTCGCGGTCACCGTCTTACACGCGAACAGGGCTGAGGGGGGGATGATCACCTCCGACGGAGGCGTACCCAAAAAACAGAGCGTCCCGCCGGGGCTGAGCAGCTCCAGGTACGCGCCCCAGTCAAGATCGACGTGTGTGGCGTTGAGGAGGAGATCTAACGACCCGGCGGCGGCGCGCATCACGCCGGGATCGTGCGTGCAGATGAACTGCTCGGCGCCAAAGGAGCGCGCCTCCGCTTCTTTGTCGGGGCTCGATGAGAGCGCGGTCACCTGGCACCCGAAGGATCGCGCGAACTGCAGGCCGAGGTGGCCGAGTCCGCCGATCCCGATCACGCCGACGCGCGTCGTGGCGCGCACGTTGAGGCGACGGAGCGGCGCGAAGACGGTCACCCCCGCGCAGAGCAGCGGCGCCGCCAGCGCGGAGGGGATCGCCTCTGGAATCCGCGCGGCGAAGCGCCCGTCCACACGAACACGGTCGGCGAAGCCGCCTTGGGCGCCCACGCAGGTCGGCGCGGCCTCTGGGCAGTCGTTGTCGCGTCCGTCGATGCAGGCCGCGCAGTGTAGGCACGCGCCCCGCTGCCAGCCAACACCGACCCGCTCGCCCAGCGCAAAGGGGAGCAGCGGGCTCGTCGTCTGGACCGTGCCGACGATCTCGTGCCCCGGCACCAAGGGGTATTGGGAGAGGCCCCAGTCATCGTCGATCAGGTGAACGTCGCTGTGGCACACACCACAGTGCGTAATCTGTATCTCAATGTCGTAGGGGCCGAGCGGCGGCGCGAGGGCCTCGAAGGGTTGAAGCGCGGCTCCGCAGGCCAGAGCCGCGTAGGCGTGGACCGGCCCGCCGCTCATGCCGACGCCGCAGGGGTCGCGACCAGACGCATAAAGTCGTGCTGAACACGGGCAAAATCTTCGATGCCCTCCAGGACACAGCGGCTGAGGACGTCTACTCGGTCGTCCGTACAATACTCAAACGCGCGCTTCGCCCCCATGAAGGCTTGCTCAAAGTGATCCTGCTCTGCGGTGATGTGCACAACGATCCACGCCGAGACACGCTCCGCCTGGAGGAAGCTGTAGAGATCGCCGTGGTGGGCCTTCATGGCGTTGAAGAGCGTGTTGAACTCGTCATGCCCGCAGAGCTCTTGCCCGATGTGGAAGCCGATGGCGCGGAAGGTGGACTCTGCGTTAATCGGTTGACCGAGGCCATATCCTTCGCCAAACCGCCGCGAGATCTCCGCGAGGCGCGGCTGCTCCTCGTCGAGCATCTTGGCGAGCGTCGCAGGGTCCACCGAGAAATAACGCGCCGCGACGAGCACCATCCGCTGCACCATGTCCCGGTGGGTCATCGAGTGTTTTTTGCTACGCCCCACAAACTCGTCCACCGCGGCGTCGAAGATACACGACGCGACCTCATAGCTGCGATCGGGGAAGAGCGTCGCGCTTCGATCAAGAAACAAGGACCGCTGGGACGTGATCTGCGCGGTGAGCGCCGCGATGCAGGGGCCCGCGTCGAAGTTAAACTCGGCGTAGAGGGCCAGAAGTCGCAGGATCTTCTCGGGCGAGTCCGAAGAACGAAGCAGCTCCTCAAACATCGGGGTGCCGCTGTGTTGCTGAACGATCGACGCGACTTCGTCCTGGTTGATCATGGTCGTGCTCTCCGGGGGTGGACCCACCAAAGTGCAAATTCTATGCCGACACGACCCAGACCGATCGCCATCAGACATACCCCGACAACGACGGGATCCTTGGTTTCGCCTTCACTCTGGGTGCGTTGCTCCTGGCCCAGAGGGGTGGGGGATATGACACTTCCGCCCGCCGCGAGCGCTCCCCGAGCCCGAATCTTCACGCGCCTTTGTTCGCGCGGAGACGCTCAACGCTCCCGCGGTCGCCACGGCGCCCTAGGCCCCCCTCCTCACCCAAAACACAAACATCCCCGAGAACAGCCCCGGCGACTCCGCCTCCAGGGCGTCCCAGGTGATGAGATCCCGCTGCGCCGGGTCATCGGGCCGGGCGGCGGCGTACCGCGCGGCGGCCGTGGGGTGACTGTGCTGGATGCCGAGCAGGGTGAGGCCGTGGGACATCAACAGCGCGCCCAGGGTGAGCGGGGTGTAGCGGCGCTCGACGGGGTGCAGGACGAGGTCACGCAGGCCGGTCAACGAGGCGAAGTCCGGCGAGCGGGTCACGCCTTTGGCGGGGTGGTCTTCAGGCAAGGACCGAAGCACGGCCCGGGCGGCGCGTAGACCGGCCTCGTC
>JBEAVX010000561.1:0-4981 GCA_041160755.1 Pseudomonadota bacterium | reverse complement strand
GAGCTCATCGACCCCCTCATCGTCGGCCACGAGCCTGGCCTCTCGCGCCTCGCGGGCGCGCTCCTCGGCGCCCGGGGCGTGCTGCACTTTCAGCCGGCCACCGTCGCCTGCCTGCGGGTGGACTCTCTGCCGCCGCGCACCCCGGCGGAGCTGCTGTTTCTGGCGCCGCCGCTCTTCGCCCGGCTCTTCCAGTGAGCGCCGTGACCCCCGCCGCCCCGCCGAGGGTGGCCGTGGTGGACCTGGGCTCCAACTCGCTGCACCTGCTGATCGCGGCCTTGCCCCAAGGTCAGGCGCCCGCGCTCCTCGCCGTGCACCGCGCCCAGGCCGAGCTGGGCCGCCACATTGACGGCCGCGTCGACCCCGCCCGGGAGGCCCTCACCCGAGACGCCTTGGTCGAGATGGTCCGCCTCGCCCGCGCCTGGGGCGTAGACGAGGTGGAGGTCGCGGCGACGGCGAGCCTCCGCGACGCCGAGGACGGCGAGGAGGTCGCCGCGCGGCTCTCGGCGGCCACGGGCGCCCGGGTGCGGGTGCTCAGCGGCGCAGAGGAGGCCCGGGCGACGTTCTTGGGCGTGTTCGCCCGGGCAGGCCAGCCCGGCGAGCGCCTGCTGGTGATCGACATG
This sequence comes from Pseudomonadota bacterium, assembly GCA_041160755.1. Lineage (GTDB taxonomy): Bacteria > Myxococcota_A > UBA796 > UBA796 > CAJQPC01 > JADKFE01. The sequence goes on along the minus strand of JBEAVX010000561.1, from coordinate 4,361 downwards.
GGCGGGCGCTCGACGGAGCTGATCCTCGGCGAAGACGGCGAGATCCTCGACGATCTCTCTCTGCCGTTGGGCCACCTGCGCGAGTCGCCGCTGGGCCCCGAAGACGAGGTGCGGGCGGCGCTGTGTGAGGCCGACGCCCAGCGCTTCTCCGCCGCCCAAGTGGACCGGGTCGTGGTCACGGCGGGCACCGCGCTCAGCCTCACCCACATGGCGGCCTTGGCCCGGGGTGAGCAGGGGGAGGAGCGCCACGGCCGGGCGGCGCGCCTGGAGGAGCTAGAGGCCGTCACGCGCGCCCTGAACACCCTGCCGTTGGAGGCGCGCCGTGGCCTGCCCGGCTACGACCCGCGCCGCGAGCGCAGCCTCCCCCGGGGTGCCTCGACCTTGGTGGCGCTCTGGCGCGCCCTCGGCGTGCGGGAGGTGGTCGCCTGCGAGGCCGGTCTGCGAGAGGGGCTCCTCGCCGCGCGGCGCCGCTGAAGGGGCTCTCGCCGAGGCGGCCAACGGGATAAAGCCTCGCGTCCTGCCCCCTCCTCGGAGCCTCCCCCATGGCCGTCAACCGCGCCGCAGTGGTCGACCAGCGCTTCCTTCAGCACGTCTCGCGGCTCACGCCGGGCCCGGCCCAGGCAAACCTCGACGCCGCCGTCGCCCCGGGCCGCGCGCTCACCGGGCGCCTCGCCTTGCAGCTCTTCGAGTCGATGATCGCCAGCCGTCATCTGGACTTGGCCTCGCGTGACCTCAAGTCTCGGGACGCGAGCTTCTACACCATCGGCTCCGCCGGGCACGAGGGCAGCGCCGCCGTCGCCGCGTCGTTGCGCCCCACGGACATGGCGTTTCTGCACTACCGCTCGGGCGGGTTTTTTGTGCAGCGCGCCCGGCAGGTCCCCGGTCAGACCCCGCTCCTCGACGTGCTGCTCGGCGTCACAGCGGCCAAAGACGAGCCCATCGCCGGTGGCCGCCACAAGGTCTTCGGCTCCAAGTCTCTGTACATCCCGCCCCAGACGAGCACCATCGCGTCACATCTGCCCAAGGCCGTCGGCGCGGCGTTCACCCTGGAGCGCCGCAAACGCCTGGGCCTGCCCTTGGACGTGCCTGAAGACAGCGTCATCGTCTGCACCTTCGGCGACGCCTCGTCCAACCACTCCACCGCCCAGGGCGCGATCAACGCCGCCTGCTGGTCGTCGTTTCAGAACGTGCCCGTGCCCGTGCTGTTTGTGTGTGAAGACAACGGCATCGGCATCTCGGTCTCTACGCCCTCGGGCTGGGTGGCCGCGAACCATCAGCACCGCCCGGGGATGCGGTATTTTGGTGGCAGCGGCCTCGATCTCGACGAGTGTTACGACGCCGCCCAGGCCGCCGTCGCGTATGTGCGGGAGCACCGCCGCCCGGCGTTTTTGCACCTGCGGGTGGTGCGCCTCCTGGGCCACGCGGGCTCGGACGTGGAGCAGAGCTACCGCAGCGAGGAGGAGATCGAGGCCAGCGAGGCCATGGACCCGCTGCGCCGCGCCGCGACCTTGCTGATCGAGGGCGGCTGGGCGAGCCCCGCGCTGATCACCCAGCTCTACGAAGACACCCGCGCCCGCTGCGCCGCCTTGGCCAACGAGGCCGCCGACCGGCCCAAGCTCACCACCGCTGAAGAGGTCGTCGCGCCCCTGGCCCCGCGCCGACCGGCCGAGATCGAGGCCGAGGCCCGCCGCGCACCCGACCCAGACGCCCGTCTCAAGCTCTGGGAGGGCAAACTCCCCGAGGCCGACCGCCCGCGCCACCTCGCCGTGCAGATCAACCGCGCCTTGGGCGATCTGCTGGCGAAATACCCCGAGCTGATGCTATTCGGCGAGGACGTGGCCAAAAAAGGCGGCGTCTACAACGTCACCACCGGCCTCAGCCGCCGCGCCGGGGTGGGCCGGGTGTTCAACACGCTCTTGGACGAGCAGACGATCTTGGGCCTCGCCATCGGCGCCGGTCACATGGGCAGCCTGCCGATCCCCGAGATTCAGTACCTCGCTTACCTGCACAACGCTGAAGACCAGCTCCGGGGCGAGGCGGGCAGCCTGCAGTTCTTCTCCCAGGGCCAGTTCCAGAACCCCATGGTCGTTCGTATCGCCGGGTACGCCTACCAAAAAGGCTTCGGCGGGCACTTTCACAACGACAACTCCGTGGCGGTGCTGCGCGACATCCCCGGCCTCGTGATCGCCAGCCCCAGCCGGGGGGACGACGCCGCGGCGATGCTGCGCACCTGCGTCGCCGCCGCGAAGGTGGACGGCGCGGTCTGTGTGTTCTTGGAGCCCATCGCGCTGTACATGACGAAGGATCTCCACCAAGACGGCGACGGTCTGTGGAACACCCCCTACGATCCCGACGCCGACCCGGCGCCCATCGGCGTGGGCCGGGTGACCGGCGAGGGCCGGGATCTCACGATCATCTCTTGGGCGAACGGCCACTGGATGAGCCAACGCGTCGCCCGGCGCCTGGAGGAGCAGCACGGTCTGCGCTGCCGGGTGCTCGATCTGCGCTGGCTCAACCCCTTGCCCATCGAGGACATCCTGCGGGAGGCCGTCGCCACGGGCCGGGTGCTCGTGGTGGATGAGACGCGGCGCACCGGCGGTGTGTCCGAAGGTGTGCTCACCGCGCTCATCGACGGCGGGTTCTCCGGGAGAATGGCCCGGGTGGCCGCCTGGGACACCTACATCCCGCTCGGCGCCGCCGCGAACCTCGTGCTCGTCCAAGAGCACGACATCGAGGCCGCCGCCCTCAAGCTCGTCGGGGGGAAATAGCCCATGTCCCAGACCACCCCACGCCGTCTGCTCCTGCTCTGCCCGGGCCGCGGATCTTATGGCCGCGCCCAGATCGGCACCTTGCCCGCGGAGAGCCCGACCGTCCGCCAGCTCAACGCGCTCCGCGCCGAGGCTGGGCGCCCGACGCTCACGGCGCTCGACGCCACGGAGCGGTTTTTCCCGGCCCTGCACCTCGCCGGAGAGCACGCCTCGCTCCTCACCTTCGGCTACACCTTGGCCGATCTGGAGTCCCTGGACCCCGACAAAGCACAGACCGTCGCCGTCGTGGGCAACAGCATGGGCTGGTACACGGCCTTGGCCGCCGCCGGGGCGCTCAGCCTGCTCGACGCCGCGCGCCTGGTGGAGACCCTCGGCGGTTACCAAGAGGGCAACGTCATCGGCGCCCAGGTGCTCTACCCCACGGCGGGCGACGACTGGCGGTCCCACGCCGTGCTCACCGGGCTGGTGGAGGACGCCCTCAAGCTCCCCGGGGTGTACCGCTCGATCCGTCTGGGCGGCATGACCGTGTTTGGTTGTACGCGGGAGGGCCTCTCGGCGCTGAACGAGACCTTGCCCAAGCTCCAGCGCGGCGACCGCACCTTCCCGCTGCAGCTCCCCCTGCACTCGGCGTTTCATACGCCGCTCATGGCGCTCACCTCGGCCCGGGCCCAGGTGGATCTCAAGGATCTCCCCTGGCGATCCCCGACTCTGCCGATGGTGGGCGGCGACGGCAACCACTACGGACGCACCGCGTCCCCGGCGGCCATCGCGCGTTACACCTTGACCACCCAGGTCACCGATCCGTTTGATCTCAACCTCTGCCTCCGCGCGGCCATGGGCGAGCACGGCCCCGACGCCGTCCTGCTGCCCGGCCCCGGCAACAGCCTCGGCGCGGCGACGGCGCAGATCCTCATCCAGCTCGGCTGGCGGGGCCTGCGCGACCGCCGAGATTTTGAGGAGGTCCAGGCGAGCCCCCGGCCCTTGGTGATCAGCATGGACCGCCCCGAGCAGCGGGCGCTCGTGTGTCGGTAGCCGACGATCCCCGTCGCGCCGCCCTCATGGAGGCCCTGCGCCTCAAAGAGCTGCCCCGGGCGGGCTGGGCGCGGATCGGCGTACAGTCGCCGGAGAGCGTCGCGGCGCACTCCTGGGGCGTGGCCTGGCTGGTGTTGGCCTTGTGCCCGCCGCAGCTTGACCGCGGCCGCGCCTTGGCCATCGCCATCCTGCACGATCTCGCCGAGGTGCGTGTGGGCGACCTCACCCCGCAGGACGGCGTGCCCAAGGCCGAGAAGGCCCGCCGGGAGCGCGAGGCGCTGGTGGCGATGTTGGCGCCGTTGCCCAACGCCGAGGCCTTGACCACCCTCGCTGAAGAGTACGGCGTGAGCCCCGAGGGCCGCTTCGTGAAGGCGCTGGACAAGCTCGACATGCTGCTCCAGGCGCGGCGGTATGCCGAGGCGCAGGGGGTGAACACCGAGGAGTTTGTGGCCTCGGCGCTGGCGGCGCTGGATGGGGAGTGGGCGGGGTTGACGGAGCCATGATCGACAAGCGACGACTTGTGGACTATGCTGAGGTCAACCTGTTCAGGTCCTGTTCAGT
>JBEAVX010000264.1:0-6083 GCA_041160755.1 Pseudomonadota bacterium | reverse complement strand
GGCGAGCACGACGTCGTGGGTCGGCGTCACGAGCAGGGCGTCGGTGGGCTGGGTGACCTCGGCCCGGGCGGTCTCGCCATCGGGGCCCAGGCGCAGGACGGCCTCGGCGGTGCGGGCGGTGACGACGCCGGAGCGCGGGTCGATGGCCAAGGCCAGAGGCGCATCGTCAAGGGGCAACGTGGCGCCGTCGCTCCAGGTCAACACGCCGTCGTGCCACCACGCCGCCCGGCCCCCGGCGGCGGCGGCCAGGGTGGCGGGCACGGCCTCGGCGGCGGCGGGCAGCAGCAGGCCCGCGGGGCTCCACACGAAGAGGCCGCCGTCGCCGGAGAGGATCGTGGCGTCCGCGAGGCTCTGTCGGGTGGTGACCTCGCCGCCGTCGAGGCGCACGAGCTCCGTGGGCGTCGTCACCCACAGGCCGTCGAACCACGCCGCCGAGGTGATCGTGAGCGGCGTGAGCGCGGCGTCGCCGAGGCGCAGCCAGCCCAAGGTGCTGCCCTCGCCCAAGGCCATCGGCGCCTGGGCGATGAAGCCCTCGTCGCTCACCACCCAGGCCGTGAGCGTGTCGGGGTCGATGGCCACGTCCGTCACGCCGCGCAGCGCCCACACGCCCCGGCGCAGCTCGACGTCGCCGACCGCGCAGCCGCCGCGCCACTCGGGCACGTCCTCCTCATGCACCGCGCTCACGTCGATGCAGCTCGGCCGGGCGTCGTGGGCGAAGACCTCATCGAGCACATGCACCCGCCCGGCGGCGGGGTCGATGGCGAAGGTGAGCGCCGTCGCCGGGTCGTGGCGCAGGCGCGTGACGCCCACGGCGCCGTCGATCGTCCGGCTGAGCATCGGGCGCAGCGTGAGCGCCACCGGCGCCGCGTCGTCCCAGGCCCAGTCCGGCGCCACGCTGTCCTCAGGAGCCGCGTCTTTGCAGCCGATGAGGGCGAGGGCGAACAGAATCAGGCGCACGGCTTGCTCCCAGGGGCTCGGTGCTCACAATAATGGGGTTGTCGGGCCGCCGCTTGTGGTGTCGCCCCTTCGCGGAGGCTCCTTGGCCGATCTCATCAGCGCCGTCACCCCACCGACCCGCCCGGAGGAGCTCTACTTTGAGCGCTTCGGCGTCACCCAAGAGGCCCTGCGCGGCGTGATGAGCGCGGCGCTGTCCCGAGGCGCGGACGACTGCGACCTCTTCTTTGAGCACTGCGTCATCAGCTCGGTGAGCATGGCTGATGGCAAGGTGAACCGCGCCTCGACGTCGATCGACCTCGGCCTCGGCGTGCGCGCCCGGGTCGGCGATCAGGTGGGCTACGCCTACACTGAAGACCTCTCCTTGGCCGCGATGTTGGCCGCCGCGCGCACCGCCGCCGAGATCGCCATGACCACGCCGGGCCGCGCCCCGGTGAACCTCGCCGTGCTCGGCCTGCCCAGCTACTACCCCGTGAAGGAGCGCTGGGCCGGGGTCGGCATGGAGCGCCGGGTGCCGATGCTGCGCGCCTGGGAGGCCGCGGCCTTCGCCCGAGACGCCCGGGTCGAGAAGGTGAGCTGCCAGCTCGTGGACGCCGAGCGCGTGATCGCCGTCGTGCGCCCCGATGGCCGGGTGGCCCAGGACTTCCAGCCCATGACCCGGGCCGTCGTCTCCGTGACCGCCCAGCAGAACGGCCGCCGCGAGTCGAACCTCTACAACCTCGCCGGGCGCGCGGGCCTGGAGCTCCTCGACGCCGACCGCGTCAACCGCATGGTGAACGAGGCCGTCGATCGCACGATGTTCTTGTTCGACGCGGGCAAACCCCCCGCCGGGGAGATGCCCGTGGTGCTCGCCGCCGGGGCCTCGGGCATCTTGCTCCACGAGGCCATCGGCCACGGCATGGAGGCCGACTTCAACCGCAAGGGCGTGTCGATCTACGCCTCGCGGATGAACGAGCGCATCGCGCCGTCCTTCGTCACCGTCGTCGACAACGGCACCCTCGACGGCTCCCGCGGCGCGATCAACATCGACGACGAGGCCAACCCCAGCGAGCGCACGGTGCTCGTGCAAGACGGCGTGCTCAAGTCGTACCTGCACGACGAGATCTCAGCGAAACACTACGGCGTGGCGCCCACGGGCTCCGGCCGCCGCGAGTCCTTCCGCCACCCGCCGATGCCCCGAATGCGCGCGACCTACATGGAGCCCGGCCCCCACAAGCCCGACGAGATCATCGCCAGCGTGAAGAACGGCATCTACTGCACGAGCTTCTCCAACGGCCAGGTCCACATCGGCGCGGGCGACTTCGCGTTCTACATGAAGACCGGCTACCTCATCGAGGACGGCAAGCTCACGCGGCCGCTCAAAGACGTGAACATCATCGGCAACGGGCCCACGGCTCTGGAGCGCGTAGAGATGGTCGGCGATGACTTGATGTTGGACGAAGGCGGCTGGACCTGCGGCAAAGACGGCCAAGGCGTGCCGGTCTCCCAAGGGCAGCCCACGGTGAAGGTCGGGGCCCTGGTGGTCGGCGGGGTGAGCGCATGAGCGCCGTCCCTTCGTCGATCGATCCCCTCAAGGTCGCCCGGGACGCCGTGGCCTTGGGCCTGCGGCTTGGCGCTGACGAGGTCCGCGCGTCCGTGGGCCGCGCCGATGACGTGCAGCTCCAGCGCCGCGGCGGTCGTCTGGAGCGCGCCCAGGAGGCCCGCACCTTCGGCCTCTCGGTGAGCCTGCTCGTGGACGGGCGCTACAGCTCACACTCCTCCAGCGACATGCGCCCCGAGGCCATCGCCGCGCTCATGGAGCGGGGGGTGGAGTCCACGCGGCTGTTGGAGCCCGACCCCGACCGCGCTTTGCCCGACCGCGCCTTGATGGGCGCCCTCGACGAGGCCGCACTTGATCTAGACGACCCCACCGCCCGCCAGCGCGACCCGGCCCGGCGCCGCGAGGAGCTGGAGGCTTTGGAGGCCCGGGCCATCGCCGCCGCCCCGGCGGACCTCATCTCGACGACGGCGCACCTGTGGGAGGGCCGCAGCGAGAGCTGGACCTGCCTCTCCAACGGCTTTGAGGCCCAGAGCGCGCGCACCACCTTCGGCTGGGGGGTGGAGGCCACGCTCAAAGAGGCCGAGACCGGCAAGCTCCCCGAGGGCTACGCCTTCGAGCAGGCCGTGCACCTGAGCGACCGCCCGAGCATGGACGCGCTCATGGCCGAGCTCGACGAGGCCCTCTCCCTCACCCGCCGCACCTCAGCCTGCGCGTCGGGGCGCTACCTCATGGTGCTCGACGCCCGGGTGGTCGGCCGCCTGCTCGGCGCGCTCTTGGGCCCGATGAGCGGCGGCGCCTTGCACGAGCGGCGCTCGGTGTTCTTGGGCAAGCTCGGGGAGCAGGTCGCCTCGCCGCGCTTCTCCTTGTTCGACGACCCGACGATCCCCCGGGGCCTCGGCAGCCGCTCCACCGACGGCGACGGGCTGTTGCCGGTGCGCCGGGCGCTCATCGACGAGGGTGTGCTCAAGACGCCGCTGTTGGACGTGTACTACGCCCGCAAGCTCGGCATGGCGCCGACGACGGGGGGCGTGTCGAACCTCGTCGTGCCGATCGGCGAACGCTCTTGGCGCGCCGCGACGGCGGCGATCCCCGAGGCCATCCGGGTGACGTCTTTTTTGGGGGGCAACACGAACCCCGCTTCAGGCGACTTCTCCTTCGGCATTCGGGGCCAGCTCTTGCGCCACGGCGAGGCCGTGCAGAACCTCTCCGAGATGAACATCACGGGGAACATCCTCGATCTTTACGCGAACTTCGTCGAGGCCGCCGACGACGTTCGGCTCAACAGCTCCACCCGCTCGCCGAGCCTCTTGTTCGACGGCGTGTCGTTCTCAGGTGCGTAAAGATTTATCCACCCCCCGTTGACTTACCCCCACGCCGGTTGGTAGTCTTCGGATGTTCATTCAAATCGTCAGGCCTCGACCGGAATGGTAGCGCGCAGGGATTCGGCTGGTTGAAACACCGCTGAGTCGTGGCCCCTCCCCTCGGAAGCTCAGAGCTTCCAAGGGAGGGATCTACCCACCATCCCGCCAACGCTGAGCGACACGCTCACCACGAGGTCTCCCTGATGCAAGGAACGGCACGCCGGCTCGCCCACGGGCTCTTCGCGCTGCTCTTCTCGGTCGTCGTCATGACCCCGAGCACCGCCGAGTCCACCAGCCGAGAGCTCCCGACCCGCGCGCAGGTCTACGTGAGCGCCCCTGAAGGGGAGGCCACCGCTGAGGCCGCCGCCCCGTCCTTCTTCACCGCCGAGCATCCGCTGGTGGACGAGGAGCTCCGCCGGATTCAAGACAGCCGCGGCTACGCCGTGGCGTACCTTCGCGCCGTCGATGAGTTCGCCTACTTCGAAGACATGGTCCTCGACGCCTTTGAGGCCGAGGGCGTGCCCTTCGAGCTCGCCGCGGTGCCGATCATCGAGAGCGGCTACAAGAACGTCGTGCAGGTCGTGCCCAAGGGCTACGATCGCGCCTACCAAGCCGCCGGGGTGTGGCAGTTTATCCCCGGCACGGCGCGGGCCTTCGGGCTCACGGTGAGCGGCGGCGTCGATGAGCGCCTGAACCCCGCCGCCCAGACCGTCGCCGCCGCCCGCTACTTCCGCAAGCTCTACGACCAGCTCGGCGACTGGGGCCTCGCCTTGGCGGGCTACAACCAGGGCCCGCGCCGCGTTCAAGACGCCATCGCCCGCACCGGCGAGCGCGACGTCTTCAAGCTCGTCGAGATGGGCGCGCTCAACAACTACGCGATCAAGGTGCGCGTCGCCGCCGACGTGCTCAAGGATCCCGAGCTGCTCACGCCCTGATCCGCGCCGTCAGCGTCTTGAGCTGCTCGCGCAGCGCCGCCAGCTCACCCAGATCTAGGCCCGTCTGGCACAACATCGCCAGCGGGATGTGCCCGGCGCGCTGGCGCATCTCCCAGCCGGCCTCGGTGAGCGAGATCTCCACCACCCGCTCGTCCTCGGCGCTGCGGCGGCGGGTGACGAGGCCCTGGGCCTCCAGGCGCTTGAGCAGGGGCGTGAGCGTCGCCGAGTCGAGGTGCAGGCGCTCGCCCAAGGCCGAGACGCGCTGGCCGTCGGCCTCCCACAAGGTCAACAGCGTGAGGTATTGCGGGTAGGTGAGGCCGAGGGGCTCCAAGAGCGGCTGGTAAGCCCGGGTCATCGCCCGGGAGGCGGCGTAGAGCGCGAAGCAGAGCTGATCGTCGATTCGTTGACCCTTCGCCATGACCGGGCCTCCAGCCGAGGTTGAGCGCGCCTGTGGCTTAGTCGGCCACGCGCAGGTCGACCACGATGTTGCCCCGGGTCGCGTTGGAGTACGGGCAGACCTGGTGCGCGGCGTGAACCAGGGCCTCGGCCTGCTCCCGGGGGAGGTTGGGCAGGTGCGCGATCAGCTCCACGGCGAGGCCGTAGCCTTGGCCGACGGTGCCCAAGGTGACGTTCGCGGTGATCGACACCGGGCCGGTCTGGATCTTCTGCATCCGGGCGACGACGGCCAAGGCGCTGCCAAAACAGGCCGAGTAGCCCGCGGCGAAGAGCTGCTCGGGGTTGGTGCCGGGGACGTCGCGGCCGCCGAGGGCCTTGGGGGGGACGATGGTGAGGTCGAGGGCGCCGTCGTCGGTGCGCACGGTGCCGTCGCGGCCGCCGGTGGCGGTGGCGGTGGCGGTGTACAGGCGCTTCTCAAGGATGCGAGGCTCTTGGCTCATGTCGTGCTCCGGTGAGGCGGCGGCGGGGAGTCACCTCGGCCTCACAGGGTCATCTTAACCACGATTCAATCGTGCACAAATGAATCGTGATCAATTTATTGGGTCAGGATCCAGCGCTTGACGTTGGACCCACCCCCGACCCTGGTGTAGGGTGTGAAGCGTCCAAGGAGGCCGCAGCCCATGACGCCGACGCTGCTGCTCACCGCGCTCTCGCTCAAGATCGCCCTCGGCGCGCCCCCAGCCGACGTTCCGCCCGCTGAGGAGGCCCGGGTCGTCGTCGTCAGCGGCGCGATCTCCCGAGGCTCGTACCAGGCCGGGCAGCTCTTTATGCTCATGGACCACCTCAAGCGGGAGCACATCGAGCGGGTGGCCGCCGGGGAGACGCCGACGCGGCTGG
>JBEAVX010000258.1:0-3010 GCA_041160755.1 Pseudomonadota bacterium | reverse complement strand
GCCCCGGGCCGCCTGCGGAGGAGCTGCCCGTGGTGATGCTCTACGACGCCGCCGGAGAGGCGAGAATGCTCCGTGTGCAGGCGTTTCTGCTCGACGAGCCCCCAGACATGGCCTGCGTCGCCGAGGCCCTCGCGTCCGCCGGGCGCCCGGAGGGGGTCGAGGGCTCCCTTGAGCTGATGTTGACCCTGGGGCGCTGAGCGGCGGGTGGCCCCAGATCCCTCGGCGCAAACGTGCTATCCAGGGAGATCAGCCACGTTCTCGGAGCGCCCATCACCGTCCTCACGAGCATCCTGAGCGTCGTCGCGGCGATCCTCGGCTACGAGCTCCTGCGCTGGGCGGTTCTGCGCCGCGTGCGTGGGCGCTTGAGCGCAGGCGCCGTGGCGTTTGTGCGCCGCCACAAGGTGAAGCTGGAGGCGGGGCGCTTCATCGACCGGGTGTGGGTGCGCGAGGCCCTGGCCCAAGACGAGCGCATCGAGGAGGCCGTGCTGCGCGCCAGCCGCACCACAGGCGAGGCCTTGGCGATCACCCGCGCCCGGGCCGACGCCTATGTCGACGAGATCGCCCCCTACTTCTCGCTGAGCGCGTACTACCGCCTCGGCGGGGGCCTCGCGCGCTTGGCCGTCGGCTTCTGCTACGAGCTGGTCCTGGACCCCGCGGCCTTTGAGGCCCAGCGCGCCTCGGCGCCGCCCGGCGCGGTGCACGTCTATGTGCTCAACCACCGCTCCACGGGCGACTCCTTGGTGCTGTCGTATGGCCTCTTACGAAAGGTCGCCTTGTCCTACGCCGTCGGCGAGTGGGCCCGGGTGTGGCCGCTCGACACCCTGTTTCGGGCCTTCGGCAGCTACTTCGTGCGCCGGGGCGAGAAGGATCCGCTCTACCACGCCGTGCTGGAGCGCTTCGTGCAGATCCTCGCCAGCGCGGGGGTGGCCACGGGTTTCTTCATGGAGGGCGGGCTCTCCCGCGACGGCGCCTTACGCAAGCCCAAGATCGGCCTTCTGGACTACCTCATCGGCCTGCGCCGGGAGGATCCCACCCGGGAGATCGTGTTTATGCCCGTGGGCGTAAACTACGACCGCGTCTTTGAGGACCGAAGCCTCGTCGCCGAGCTCGACGGCCCCCGGGCCGCGCCGAGCCTCTCCGAGCGGGCCATCGGCCTCGGGCGCATGTTGGCCCGGGCGCCGACCTTGGTGATCGCCAACGCCCTGCGCGTCGCCACGCGCTCTCACCGCAAGTTTGGCTACGCGGCGGTGAGCTTCGGGCGGCCCTTGCGCCTCACGGACTGGCCCGGGGGCGCTGAGCTGCACAACCTCCCCGATGAGGCGCGGAAGCCGGCGCTGGAGGCCCTGGCGGGTGAGCTGCTCACGCGCCGCGTCGCCGAGGTGATCCCCGCGACGCCGGTGCCGATCTTCTGCGCGGCGATCCTCCAGGGCGGTGAGCTGGCCGTGCCCGCGGTGGAGGCCCGGGTGCGCGGCGTGCTGCGGGCCCTTCGCGCCGCCAGGGCGCCGATCGCGCTGGGCCGGGCCTTTGATCACTTTCACCACCGCCGCGAGGCCGACGCCGGGGTGCCGTTCTTAGACGCTGAGGTGCTCGACGCTGAGGAGGCCGAGCAGATCGGGATCCTCGCCTCGGCCCTGCTCTCGCGCCGAGGGATCCTCACCGAGCTCGGCGGGCGCTACTTCTTGGCGCCGGGCTCGGACGGCCTCGTGGCGTACTACGCGAACTCCATCGCGCACCACCTGGAGCGTGGGGCCGAGGCCTGAGCGGCGGGATCGGCGAGGCGACGCCGCGCTGAAGACACCAAGAGCCCGACCCCGGCGAAGGGGACGAGCTCTTGGGGGATCGTGCCGCGCGGTGAGCGCCGCGGCGCCGGATCAGAACTTGGAGAGATCGACGCCGTTCTCTTTGGCGAACTCGGCGAGGCTCTTCTTGCGAAGGGTGCGGATCGCGCGGGTGGAGAGGCGGAGGGTCACGAAGCGCTGCTCCTCCTCCAGCCACAGGCTGCGCTTCTGGATGTTCGGGAGCTGGCGCTTCTTGGTCTTGATGTTCGAGTGCGAGACCTTGTGCGCGATGTTCGGGCGCTTCCCGGTCAGACTGCAACGGCGGGCCATTGGGGCCTCCTGAGAACCGATAGATGAGGAAGGGAGAGGAGTTGATCGCCGAGACAGAGGGCTCGACAGAAGCCACAGGCTGATAGCACCTCCGGGGTGGCTCGGCAAGGGACACGCCGATGGGTTGGACAAGGTGCGCTGCATCAATAGAATGGTGAGGCACCCAAGCGCGGAGCCACAGCCCATGCGGTGGATCGCCCCCACCGTCACCCTCTTGTCCGGCGCCGCCTGCCTGTACGGCGCCAGTCACGCGACCGCGCTCGCGGAGCTGTTGGTGCGCCTCGCGCTCATCAACGGCGAGCAGGTCGTGATGTTCGGGGTGTATCTCAACCTCTTCTTGGCGATCTTCGGCCTCTGCGTGCTGCTCGTGGGCATCTGGCTCCTGTGGCAGTGGGCCTCAGACAACTCCGAGGTCTACGAGATCTGGGTGCAGCAGCTTGAGCCCGTGGCCGGGGAGTACGGCCGCCGCGTCGAGATTCACCCCAAAGAGGGCATCGGCTTCGCCAGCCAGGCCGACAACGTGCGCACCGAGGTGATCGTCCAGCCGCTCGGCGAGGGCTACGTCACGGTGTGGGTCGCGTCGCCGGGCCGCCAGCCGCTGATGATGATGCCCGCCCACGCCGAGGGCGCCCTGGCCGACGACACGGACTGGAAGCTCGTCGGTCAGCACATGAACTGGGTCTTGCGCGCGGAGCTGCCGTCGATGGCCCGGCCGCTCCTCAACGAGGGCGCCTTGGTGAGCGCCGTCTCCCAGCTCATGCACTTCCCTTGGGTGAAGGCGGTGCGCCAGGACTCCAAAGGTGTGGAGATCCTGATGGGGCTGATGCCGCCGGAGCACCTCTCGCCGATGGTGCGTGACGCCTTGGTCGTCGCGCGCCTGCTCGTGAAGCTCAACGGCTGAC
>JBEAVX010000559.1:0-6585 GCA_041160755.1 Pseudomonadota bacterium | reverse complement strand
CGCCGTGCCTTACGACGTCGTGGGCCGCCTGCTCGTCGTCGATCTCACCCAGGTCATGGTCACCCGGCGGCTGGGGCGGCAGGTCATCGCGATCTCCACCCGCGACGACCTCGACTGCTACGACGTCATCCACCCCGACCAGGTGCAAGAGCGCCTGCGCCGCGCGCTCACCAACCTGATCGAGGTGCAGCAGCACCGCGCCCGCCTCCAGAAAGAGCGCGAGACGATCCGCGTGCTCAACGAGCTCGGCTTCTCGCTCTCGGCGATCACCGACACGAGCCAGCTCCTCGACCGCCTGCTCTCCCACGCGCGCCGGGCGCTTCGGGCCGACGGCGGCAGCATCTACCTCGTCGCCGATGGCGTGATGCGGTTCGCGGCCTCCCAGAACGACACCATCCGGTTTGAGCCCACCCGCGCCACCTTGCCCCTCGACGACACGTCGATGGCGGGTTTCGCCGCGCTCAACGGTGAGCTGCTGCGCCACGACGACCTCCGCGCGCTGGGCCCCGAGCTGCCCTACCGCCCCAACTTCGTGAACGATCAGCGCCTGCGCTACGAGACCCGCTCGTCTCTGCTCGTCCCGATGTTTGACCGCGACAACGCCGTCTTTGGGGTGCTCGCGTTCTACAACCGCAAGTCCGAGCCCGGCGCGCCCTTGGCCAGCTTCGACCGCGTGCTGCCCTTCACCGAGCACGACGCCGACCTCGCCCGGTCCATCGCCTCCCAGGCGAGCGTGGCCTTGGAGAACCACCGGCTCTACCAAGAGATCCGCGACCTGTTCGACGGCTTCGTCACCGCCGCCGTCACCGTGATCGAGGCCCGAGACCCGTCCACGGCGGGCCACTCCCACCGCGTCGCCAAGCTCACCTCCCGCATCGCCCAGGAGGTCCACGACAGCGACGAGCGCGAGTTCGCCGGGGTGCGCTTCACGCCCGTCGAGCTGGAGGAGCTGTACTACGCCTCGATCCTGCACGACTTCGGCAAGGTCGGCGTGCCCGAGCATGTGCTGCTCAAGGCCGACAAGCTCCACCCCTGGGAGCTTGAGCGGGTCGAGGGCCGCTTCCGCGTCGCCGCGCTCCAGACGCGCTTAGAGGCCGTGCGTGAGGAGGGTGGGGGAGCCCTCGAAGGCCTGCTCAGCGAGCTTGATCGGGACCTGTCCCTCGTCCGCCGCATGAACCGCACCGGCTACCGCTACACGCCCGAGGACGTCGCCGCGCTCAACCACATCTCCGGGCGCTGGTGGCTCACCGACCAGCCCGGCCCCGTGGTCACGGCCCTGGAGTGCGCCCGGCTGTGTATCCCCCAGGGCTCGCTCGACCCTGAAGAGCGCCGGTCCATCGAGGCCCACGTCTCGTTCACCTACAACTTCCTCAAGGTCATCCCCTGGACCCGCAACCTCAAGCGGGTGCCGGAGCTGGCCCACGCCCACCACGAGAAGCTCGACGGCACGGGTTACCCGCTGCGGCTCTCCGGTGACCAGATCCCCTACGGCGCCCGGCTCATGACGATCGCCGACATCTTCGACGCCCTGACCGCCGGTGACCGCCCCTACAAAGGCAGCATGGCCATCGAGCAGGCCACCCGAATCCTGCGCGCCGAGGTAGACGCGGGCCACATCGAGGGCCCCGCCGTCGAGCTGTTCATCGGCAAGCGGCTGTGGGAAGGCATCGTCGGAGCGCGCGCCCCCGAGGGCCTCTTGGGCCCCGGGCGTCACGATCACGGAGCACACCCCCATGAAGACCCTCCTCCCTCTGCGCGTGAACGGTGAGACCCATGAGCTCGCGGTTCATCAGCACTGGTCGCTCTTAGAGGCTCTGCGCTACGAGCTCGGCCTCACCGGCAGCAAACAAGGCTGCGACAAAGGCGACTGCGGCGCGTGTACGGTCCTGCGCGACGGGGAGCCCGTGCTCGCCTGCTGCACCTTGGCGGCGACCTGCGAAGGCAGCGAGATCACGACCATCGAGGGCGTGGCCGACAAAGACGGCCCGCACCCCATCCAGCGCGCCTTTGACGTGTGCGGCGCCTTGCAGTGCGGGTTCTGCCAGCCGGGGATGATCCTCTCGGCCAAGGCGCTCTTGGACCGCTGCCCCGATCCCTCCGACGAGCAGCTCCGCGAGGCGCTCGGCGGGAACCTCTGCCGCTGCACGGGCTACACCAAGATCTTCGAGGCCGTGCGCCTGGCCGCGAAGGGCCTCAACCGCCAGTCTCCGGTGCGCTACGGCGAGCCCGCTGAGGGCTTCTTGGTGCTCGGCGCCCGAGGCCGCAAGTCCGACTCCATCCAGAAGGCCACGGGCGAGGCGATCTACACCGACGACATCACGCTGCCGCGCATGGCGCACGGCAAGATCCTGCGCTCGCCCCACGCCCACGCCCGCATCAAGGCCATCCGCACCGAGCGCGCCGAGGCGTTGCCCGGGGTCTACGCCGTGCTCGTCGGGAGCGAGCTGCCCACGCCCTACTGCGTCATCCCCTGGACGCCCGACGAGACCGCGCTCGCCATCGACAAGGTGCGCTACATCGGCGACGCCGTGGCGGCGGTCGCGGCGGTGGACGAAGACACGGCGATCAAGGCCCTGGCGCTCATCGAGGTCGATTACGAGGTGCTCCCGGCGGCGGTCGAGCCCGAAGACGCGCTCAAAGAGGGCGCGCCGCTCATCCACGAGACCGACTGGAAGGGCCGCCCCCGCCAAGACAACGTGTGCAAAGAGGTCGCGCTGGACTTCGGCGATGTGGACGCCCAGCTCAAAGACAGCGCCGCCGTGGTGAGCGGCGAGTGGTTCTACGAGGGCTCCACCCACGCCGCCATCGAGCCCCACTGCGCCTTGTCGAGCTTCAACCCCGACGGCCAGCTCACGATCTGGTCGGCGACCCAGGTGCCGCACTACCTGCACCGCGAGCTCTCCCGGGTGCTCGACCTGCCCACCTCCAAGATCCGCGTCATTCAGCCGGCCTTGGGCGGCGCCTTCGGGGGCAAGTCCGAGCCCTTCGACCTGGAGTTCTGCAGCGCGGCCCTCGCCCGCAAGGCCAACCGCCCGGTGAAGATCCTCTACACCCGCGAGGAGGTCTTCTACAGCCACCGGGGTCGCCACCCGATGTTGATGAAGATGACCTTAGGCGCCGACGCCGACGGCGCCCTCAAGGCCGTCGACAGCGACATCGTCATCGACGGCGGCGCCTACCACAGCTTCGGCATGGTGACGACCTACTACGCCGGTCAGCTCCTCACCGGGCCCGTGGACATGGCGTCCTACCGCTTCAAGTCCAAGCGGGTGTACACGAACAAGCCCTGCTGCGGCCCCAAGCGGGGTCACGGCTCGGTGCAGCCGCGCTTCGCCTTTGAGTGTGGCCTCGACGAGCTCGCCGAGAAGCTCAACCTCGACCCCATCCAGATCCGCCGCAAGAACGCGCTCCAGTCGGGCCAGCGCACGGTGAACGGCCAGCTCGTGCCGTCCACGGGGCTCAACGCCTGCTTAGACGCCGTCGAACAAAGCTCCGGCTGGAAGGAGCGCCACGGCAAGCTGCCTTATGGCCGGGGCCTCGGCGTGGCCTGCTCGATGTACATCTCGGGCACGGCCTACCCGATCTACCCCAACGAGATGCCCCAGTCGGCGGTGCAGGTGAAGGCCGATCGCAGCGGGCGGCTCACGATCTTGTGCGGCGCCTCCGACATCGGCCAAGGCAGCGACGGGATGTTGGCCTACATCCTCGCTGAGGAGACGGGCATCCTCCCCGACGACATCGTCGTGGTCTCCTCCGACACCGACCTCACGCCCGTAGACCTCGGCGCGTACTCCTCCCGTGTGACGTTTATGTGCGGAACGGCGGCGCAAGAGGCCGGCCGGAAGCTTCGCCAGAAGCTCATCGGCGGCGTCGCTGGGGCGTGGAAGCTCCCTGAAGAGCGCATCGGCGTGGCCTTGGGCTTCTTGTACGACAAGGACGAGCCCGGTCGGCAGATCGCCTCCAAAGAGGCCATCTGGCTCGCCGAGGCCGCCTACGGGCCCCTCGGTGAGGTCGGCGCCTACCGCACCCGCAAGCTCGGCGGCGACTACCGCGGCGGCAGCATCGGGGCGTCCCCGGCCTACTCCACGACGGCCCACGTCGCTGAGGTCAGCGTCGATCCCGAGACGGGGCAGGTGAAGGTGGAGAAGGTCTGGGCGGC
Organism: Pseudomonadota bacterium; assembly: GCA_041160755.1. Taxonomy (GTDB): domain Bacteria; phylum Myxococcota_A; class UBA796; order UBA796; family CAJQPC01; genus JADKFE01. The sequence continues at coordinate 2,426 of JBEAVX010000559.1, read as the reverse complement.
GCACGACTGCGGCCGGGCGCTCAACCCCCAGCTCGTCGAGGGCCAGATCGAGGGCTCGGTCTACATGGGGCTCGCTGAGGCGATCATGGAGGCCCACACCTTCCGTGAGGGCGGCCTGCACCTCGGCCCGAACCTCCTCGACTACCGCATCCCCACCTCCGTCGAGACCCCGCCGATCCTCACCCACATCATCGAGACGATCGATCCCGGCGGCCCCTATGGCGCCAAAGAGGCCGGGGAGGGCCCCTTGCACCCGATCATCCCCGCCATCGCCAACGCGATCTTTGACGCCGTGGGTGTGCGCTTGCGCCGCATCCCGTTCACGCCCGCCCGGGTGCTCGCCGCGATCGGCCAGGCCGAGGCCGCGCGCCTCGCCAGCAAGTAGGAGGCCGCCATGCTGAGGATGCCCGAGTTCCGAGTTCATCGCGCCCGCAGCGCGCAAGAGGCCGTCGCGCTGTGGCACGGCCTCGGCGGCGCTGAAGGTCGCGGCAAAGACGCGGTGTGGTCGGCGATGTACATCGCGGGCGGCACCGACCTGCTGCCCAACATCAAACACCGCCTGTTCACCCCCAAACACCTCGTCTCGTTGGAGCTGCCCCGGCCCCAGATCGTCGATGAGGGCGACGTCATCCGCATCGACGCCGGGGTGAAGCTCCAGGCCCTCGCCGATCACCCGCTCATCCAGGCCGTGCTGCCGCCCTTGGCGAGCGCCGCGGGCAAGGTCGCCGGGCCGCAGATCCGCCGCATGGGCACCTTGGGCGGCAACGTGCTCTTGGACACCCGCTGCCTGTTCTACAACCAGACCGAGTCCTGGCGTCAGGCGCTCGGCTACTGCTTGAAGAAGGAGGGGACCTGGTGCCACGTCGTCGGCGGGCCCAAGACCTGCGTGGCGGCCCAGTCGAGCGACTGCGTGCCCGTGCTCCTCGCCTTAGACGCGCGGCTGCGCCTCACTGGCCCGAGCGGCGAGCGTGAGCTCTCGATGCGGCAGCTCTACCGCTACAACGGCTTTGACCACCTCACCCTCACCCCAGGCGAGCTGCTCACGGACGTGATCGTGCCCAAGCCGACGCCGGGCTTCCGGGGCCTGTACCACAAGCTGCGCACCCGGGGCTCCATCGACTTTCCCGAGCTCTCCGTCGCCGTGACCGGGGCCTGGGAGGGCGACGCGCCAAGCTCCTTGGAGATCGTCATCGGGGCGATCAACCCCCAGCCCAAGCCCGTGAAGGGCCTCGACGAGTGGCTGGGCCGCCCGTTGACCGACGAGGGGATCGAGGCGATCACCGCGCTGGTTCACAAGGCGACCCGGCCCCAGGGCTCGATCATCGGCGATCCCGACTGGCGCCGTGCCATGGCCGGGGTGTTCACTCGGCGCGCGCTCTTGGAGCTGCGCGCCGGGAGCGCCTGATCGCCGACGACGATCAGCGACGGCGCGAGCCGCCCTGCTGGGCCTCGGCGTTGCCGCCGCCGCCACCGCCGGAGGTCTTCTTGCCAGGCTGCTGCTGGACCGAGGGGGCGCGCTTGGCCGGGGCGACCGGCGCGGCGCGTTTGGCCGGGGCGGCGGCGGGCGCGGCGGCGGCGGCGGCCTCAGCCTCGGGGGCGCCCTCAGGCGCGTCCACAGCGGCCTCCTCTTCGACCGGGGCGACGGGCTCCACCGGGGGCGGCGGCTCCACGACCTCGGGGACGGCGGGGGCCTCCTCGGCCACGGGGGTCAGCTCGACCTCGGCCTCCTCCCCGCCCAACATGCCACAGGCCAGACTGAACACAGCCACAGAGCCCAACACGAGGCTCGACGCGAGGCGCTTCATCACACTCTCCTTGGTTAGTTCGCGTCCCTCGATGGGACGCCCTGTCTTTATGACCGCACACAGCCGCTCGCAAGCGCGCTTGGACGCGAGCTTCTGCGAGTGACAGCCTGGAAACGGACCCCCGGCGGGATGACTTACACCTTGCGCCGGGGCCGCGTCATGATAGCAGGGCCGCTCAATCGAACCGACTCTGGAGCGAGCGGTGATCACCCAGCTCAGCAAAATTCGCAATATCGGCATCAGCGCCCACATCGACTCCGGCAAGACCACGCTGACCGAACGCATCCTCTTCTACACCAACCGGATCCGCGCGATCCATGAGGTGAAGGGCAAGGATGGCGTCGGCGCGACGATGGACTCCATGGACCTCGAGCGTGAGCGCGGCATCACCATCCAGTCTGCAGCCACGTACTGCAACTGGAAGGACAGCTTCATCAACATCATCGACACCCCCGGGCACGTCGACTTCACGATCGAGGTCGAGCGCGCCTTGCGTGTGCTCGACGGCGCGATCTTGGTGTTGTGCTCGGTGGCGGGCGTTCAGTCCCAGTCGCTGACCGTCGACCGCCAGATGAAGCGCTACGGGGTCCCCCGCATCGCCTTCGTCAACAAGTGCGATCG
>JBEAVX010000240.1:0-6492 GCA_041160755.1 Pseudomonadota bacterium | reverse complement strand
AGCCGCGCCGAGGCCAAGGCCAAGGCGTTCAGCGTGGCCGCGCCGAGGCTGCCGCCGACGAGGAGCACGACGGGGAGGGCGTCGTTGAGCCCATAAAACGCCCGGGCCTGGGCGCGGTCGCCCTGGAGGATCTTCGGGTGAACCGGGCAGCCGACCAGCTCCATCGGCGCCCGTGTGCCCAGCTTGGGCCCCGAGGCCGCATACGTGAGCAGCACGAGATCCGAGACCTTGGCGCACAGCCGGTTCGCGAGGCCCGGCGCGACGTTCGACTCGTGGATCACCCGCCCGATGCCCAGGCTGCGCGCGGCGAGCACCGTCGGCGCCATGATGTAGCCGCCGACGCCCAGGACGACGTCCGGGCGCACCTTCTGGAGCAGGGCCCGCGCGCGGCGGATCGCCCCCAACAAGGCGAACGCGAAGCGCACCTTGCCCAAGAGGCCGCTTCGGGGGAACTGCGGCGCGGTGACCGGGTAGAAGCTGTAGCCGCGCTGGGGGGCGACGCGGCCCTCCAGGCGCGAGGCGTCGCCGATGTAGATCACCTCATGACCACGCGCCTTGAGCGCGTCGCCCATCGCCAGGGCCGGGTAGACGTGACCGCCCGTGCCGCCGCCCGCCAACGCCACCTTCATGATCACCGCCTCCGCGACGAGCGCCTTCCGCCGTCAAGAGCAGACCTTACCTGACTTCTCGGCGCCGGGCCAGCCCCAGGCTTTGACCCCGTCCGCCGCCCACGCTACGGGGGAGGCGATGCCGTCTCCACCACGCCCTGCCGCGACGCGCCCCGACGGCGAGCGGCGCTTCACCCGGGAGGCCGCCTCCGCCCTGCGCGCGGCGATTCGGGAGGCCGGCGGCGACGAGGTCTTCGCCGTCGGGACGCTGGACGATCGTGGCCGCGTCGCGAACATCGAGGTCCACGCCCGCGGCCACCAGAGCGCCGTGAACGCCCCGGCCAGAGCCCGCGCCGGCGAGGTCGTCATCCACAACCACCCCTCAGGCGATCTGCGCCCGTCTGACCCGGACCTCGCCTTGGCCGGGCGTTTTGGCGACGAGGGCGTAGGCTTCATCATCGTCAACAACGCCGTCAACGACGAGCGCTGGGTGGTCGAGCCCGCCAAACGCCGCCCAGTGCCCGTGGACGAGGACGCCCTGCGGGAGGTGTTTGAGGTGGCCTTGCCCCGGGCCATGGGCCGTCAGCACGAGGCGCGCGGCCAGCAGCTTGAGATGGCGCTCTCCGTGGCGCGGCTGTTGAACGACGGCGGCGTGCTCATGGCTGAAGCGGGCACGGGCACGGGCAAGTCCTTGGCCTACCTCATCCCGTCGATCCTCTGGGCCCAGGCGAACGACTCCAAGGTGGTCATCTCGACCTACACCCGCACGCTCCAGGGCCAGCTGATGACTGAAGACCTGCCCATGGCGCGGCGGGCGGGGCTGAGCTTTGACGCGGCGCTCCTCAAGGGCCGGGGCAACTACCTCTGCCGCCGCAAGCTCCAAGACGCCCTGAATGACCCCTTCGGCGATCTGGCCATCCTTCGCCGCCTCGATGAGTTCGCCGCCCGGGCGCAGGAGGGCTCGCTCCAAGACTTCGGCGAGGCCGTGCCCGAGGAGGTCTGGGAGCGGGTCGAGTCCGACTCCGATCACACCCTGCGCGTGCGCTGCCCGCACTACAACCAGTGTTTTTTCTACGACTCCCGGCGCCGGGCGGCGTCTGCGCACCTGCTGATCGTGAACCACGCCTTGCTCCTCGCCGATCTCAGCGTGAAGGCCAAGAGCGACGGCGACGGGCTCTTGCCCCGGTTTGGCCGGGTGATCTTCGACGAGGCGCACCACCTGGAGGACGCCGCGACTTCAGCCACGGCGGGGCTGTTCTCGGCCTTGAGCGTGTCGCGGGCCATCGCGCCGCTCTTGCAGCGCCGAGGGGAGCGCCCCGGGGCCCTGGAGCGTCTCCGCGAGCGCCTCGTTCAACAAGAGCCCACCTTATACATCCGCACCCGGGACGCCGAGCGGGAGCTGGCCACCTTACGCGAGGCCGTCGCCCCGGCCTTGGACACCTCCGCCGACGCCGTGCTCGACGGCGACCCCACAAGGCGCATCACCCCGGCGATCGAGGACACGCCCCGGTGGAAGGTCGAGGCCGAGCCCCGGCTCACCCGCCTCGCCGAGCAGCTCCGCCGGGCCCGTGGCCGCTTAGAGTCCCTCCAAGAGCAGTGCGCCAACCTGGAGATCCCCCCCGAGCACGCCCAGCCGGTCCTGGACCTGCGCCGGGCCGTGCGCCGCCTGGGCGACCTGAGCGACCAGCTCAAGCTCTTTCTGGAGCATGACGAGGCCCGCTGCCGCTGGGTCGAGCGCAGCGAGCGCCGCCTGGAGGTGCGCCTGCGCCAGGCCCCCATCGAGGTGGGTGAGCTGCTCCAGGCGATCCTGTTCAGCGCCGTCGAGGGCGTCGGGCTCACCTCCGCCACGCTCACCGTCGCCGGTCGGTTTGAGCACGCCAAGGCCCGGCTCGGGCTCGGCGAGGACACCGTCGTCGTCAGCTTCCCGTCGCCCTTTGACTACCGGGCGCAGGCCATCCTGGGCCTCCCCCGGGATCTGCCGCACCCCGACGCGCCGGAGTGGTTTGACCGCGTCGCCGAGGTCACCGTAGAGCTGCTGCGGGCCACCGGCGGCGGCGCCTTCGTCTTGTGTACGTCTTACGCCTTGCTCACGGCCCTGGGCGATCACGTCGAGGCCGAGATCGGCGACGCCCACCCCGTGCTCATCCAAGGCCGCCGCGACCGCTGGCAGCTCCTGCGGCGCTTTCAGGAGAGCGAGGCGTCGATCCTCTTCGGCGCGGACAGCTTCTGGGAGGGCGTGAGCGTGCGCGGCCGGGCCTTGCGCCTGGTGATCATCCCGCGCCTGCCGTTTCGGGTGCCGACGGAGCCCATCGCCCAGGCCCGCTACGAGCTCATCGCCAGCCGGGGCCAAGACCCGTTCCGGGCCTACGCCTTGCCCGAGGCCATCCTCAAGCTGCGCCAGGGCTTTGGCCGCCTCGTGCGCTCCAAGAGCGACACCGGCGCCGTGGTGATCCTCGATCGCCGGGTGCATGAGATGTGGTACGGGCGCCTGTTCTTGAGCTCTCTGCCCGACGCCCGGCGCATCGTAGGGCCCGCCCGGGCGGTCGTCGCCGCCGTCGCCGAGCGTGTCGGCGGGGAGGGGGGGCTTGCCGAGCCCGGCGCAGAGGCCCAGAGTGGAGGCCACAGGAGCCCCGACGATGTCCGAAAAAGAGGATCGTGACCGCAGCCGCCGCGATGAGGAGCCCCACGACGAGCGCGCCGAGGCCAAAGGCCACCGGCGTATCCCCGGCCTGAGCACCGCCCGGCGCTTGGTGAGCGAGCCCGGCGCGGGGTTTCGGGAGGCGAAGGAGGTGCTCGGCGCCGTGCTCGACACCTCCGACCGCGCGAAGACCGACGCGATCCGGATGGTCGGCCGCGAGGTGCGCACCTACCTGGAGGGCCTCGGCCTCAAGGACGACCTCAAGAGCCTGCTCACGAACTACTCGTTCGAGATCCGCGCGAGCATCCACCTCAAGCCCCTCGCTGAAGAGGACCGCCAGCCCCGCAAGCCGTCGGGCCCGCCCGAGAAGCCCGAGCCGCCTGAGAGTTGATTGGACGACCAACCTACTCGGCGGGGGACTCTTCTTCTTCGACCTCGGAGGCGAAGACGCGCATCTTGATGCCCTCCTCACGCAGGAGGCGGCGCAGCTCCCACTTGTCGATCTCCTCGATGTTCATGAGGATCTGCTCGATGCGGTCCTTGTTGCCGCTGAGCACGACGACCAAGTCCCGGGAGCCCTCCAAGGTCTGCTCCACGTCATCGAGCATCCCCGGCAGGCGCTCGGCGACGCCCGGGAGCTCACCGCTGAAGGTCTCGACCTCGGTGAGCACGCCGTCCACCCGCACCATGAGGGCCTGACCGTCCTTCACCATCGGCGTGGCCTGGCGGGTGAGGCCACGCACCTCGCCCAAGGTCGCCCGGGCCTCGGCGACGAGCGCCGGGGCGTCTTCAGAGGCCACCCGCGCGTTGTGCAGAAGCGCCTCGGCGTCGACCAACATGCGGTCGACACGCTCGGGGTCTTGCTCCAAGGTCTTCACCAGCGCGTTGAGCAAGGCGTCGAGCTTCTTGGGGTCTAGGCCGTTCACCATCGGGCCGAGGCTCGTGACGAGCTGGTCGATCTCGACGCTGGTGCGCGTGTTCGTGAGCACGTCGCCGGACTCTAGGGCCGGGGCGTCGGCGGACTGGGGCTCCAGCTCGACGAACTTCTCCCCCAAGACCGACCGCGCGCGCACCCGGGCGATGACGTCTTTGCGCACCCCGGCGCTGCGCTTCACGATGAGCTTCACCCGGGCCTTGTCAAAATCGACGACCATGTCCGTGACCTGGCCCACGTCGATGCCCGAGATCGCCACCGCCGCGCCGTTCTTGAGCCCGGCCACGTCGTCAAAGACCGCCTCGACCTCGACGAAGTCGCCGATCTCCCGCACGGCGCCGGTCTTCATCGCCATGAAGCCGAGCACGCCCGCGCCCGCGAGCATGAGCAGGCCGACGCCGATCTCGTAGCGCGGTCGGCTCACATGGCCCTCTGGCGGACGGGGGGCAAGGAATAGCCGCTGTGGTCAGCGTCCGGCAGGCTCACGTTGCGCTGCAGAAAGCGGCGCAGGATGGGGTTCGGGGCCTGCACGAGCTCCTCGGTGGGGCCAAACTGGACCAGGCGACCTTCATAGAGCATCCCGATGTGGTCGGCCACGTTCAGGGTGCCCACGATGTCGTGGGAGATGATGATGAAGGTGACGCCGAGGCTCTTCTTCATCGAGAGGATCAGGCCGTCGATGGCGTCGGAGGTGACGGGATCTAAGCCGGAGTTGGGCTCATCAAAGAGCACGACCTCGGGCTCGGTGATGATCGCCCGGGCGATGCCGACACGTTTGCGCTGACCGCCGGAGAGCCGCCCCGTGGGCCGATCGGCGAGCTCGGGCAGGCCCACCTGCTCCAGCGCCGCCATCACCCGCTCCCGGCGCTGGTGGGGCTTGAGATCGCGGCGGTGGTGGATGAGCGGGAACTCGACGTTCTCGGCGACGGTGAGGTTGTCGAACAGCGCGCCGTCTTGAAACAACATCCCAAACCGGCGGCGCACGGCGTAGAGCTCGTCTTCGTCCGCCCGGCCCATGTCGGCGCCGAAGCACAGCACCTCCCCGGCGTCCGCCCGAATCAGGCCGACGAGCAGCTTGAGCAGCACCGACTTGCCCGCCCCGGAGGGCCCGATGATCGCCGTCGTCTGGCGCATCGGCAGCTTGAGGGACACCCCGCGGAGCACATGAAGCTCACCGAAGGACTTGGTGACGTCCTTCAGCTCAATCATGGCGGCGCTCGCAGAGTTCAATGGTCATTGAAACATGGATACCACAGGCGCGAGCGGACGGGAAGAGGCGCGCATGAATCCCTGGCGCGGCGCGCGCGGCCGGGGACTAGGCCGTGGGACGCGTCGCGCCCAAGAGGCGGCCCACGGCGTCGGTGAGCTCCTTGAGCGTGAACGGCTTCTGGAGCAAGGGCAGGGGCGTGAGCCGCCCGGCCTTGGCGCGGTTGGCCTCTTCAGCGTTCGCCACGGCGACCAAGGCCAAGAGGCCCGACTCACGCTGCTGCATGGCCCGCAGCGCGTCGGCGCCGTTGAGCCGGGGCAGGCTCACGTCGATGATCACGAGCTGAATCTGGCCCTGGTGTTTGCGGTGCAGCTCGACGGCCTCCACACCGTCGCTCGCGGCGATCACCTCGTAGCCTTGGCGGCGCAAGGCCGAGACGAGGAGCTGGCGCGTCTCGGCCTCGTCTTCAGCGACGAGCACCGTGCCTCGGCGCTCGACGCTGGACGCAGACGGCGGCGCCACGGCGGCCTTGGCGACCCCGACGGGCAGGATCACCTGCACCGTGGCGCCCTCTCCGGCGCCGCCTTGGGCACGAACGCCGCCGCCCATGGCCCGAGCGACGCCCTCCACGGCGGCGAGGCCCATCCCGACGTGGCCCTCCTTCGTCGTGAAGAACGGGTCGAAGACCAGCGCCGTCGCGGCCACGTCAAAGCCCGGCCCGCTGTCGGTGACCTCCAGCATGACGTACTCCCCGACGCTGAGCGCCGAGGCGCAGCGGATCTCGGCGAGGTCGTCGGCGTCGAGGGTGATCACGTCGGTGGAGACGCGGATCGAGCCGGGGCTGTCGCCGAGCGCCTCGGCGGCGTTCATCACGAGCTCCGCCAAGACCTGCTGAAGCTGCGCGCGGTCGCCTTCGACCGGGGGAAGCTCGGGCTCCAGGTAGTAGTCGAGGCCCACCTTACGGGGGACGCGGGCGGTGAAGGTGGAGATCATCTCCCGCACGACCTCGTTGAGGTTCACCAGACGGGGCGGGCTCACGCTGGCGCCGGCGTAGGCCATGAGGCGGCTGCACAGCGCCTCGCTCTCACGCAGCGGGCCCGTGGCC
>JBEAVX010000176.1:0-3889 GCA_041160755.1 Pseudomonadota bacterium | reverse complement strand
GGATTTTGGCTCGCTGCGCATCCGGAGCCCTCCCGCTCGTCCCGAGCTCCGGACTCCTCCTGAGCTCCCGCGAGAATGACCCGCTCACCCCGCACGCGGGGCCACCCCCGACGCTGGTCGTGGGGATTCGGGCTCAAGGGGCGGCGGAAAGCGGCGGGGACGACGACAGCGCGAGCGAAGGCCCGACGGAGAACATGTACATCCTCAGACGACGTAGGCGAACGATCGGTGGGGGCGTCAGCGCGGGAAGCGGCGTGACTCGCCCTGGCGTTGGCGCCCTCGGTGAGCCCCGGCGCCGTCGGTCGCGTGCGCCTCGCCGAGCTGCCCCGTGCCGCTCCCGCGCGCCGCTCACGGCGTCGGGCGGCCGCTTACTCGCTCGGGCAGGTACCGGTGTTGCCGCTGAGGGTCATGATAGCGGGCACGTAGTCAAGCTTGGCGATGAGGGCGTCCGGCTCGTCTTCGCACAGCGCGGCGTTGTCGGTGACCAGCAGGACCCCGTACACGGCCTCAAGGCTTGAGAGGGCGGAGAGGCTCGTCAGCGTGAGGTTGTTCTCGAGGGTGAGCTCACTGATCCAATCGAGGTTCTCAAGGCCCTCAAGGCCGGTGAGCGTGTCGTTGTCGACGATGAAGAGCCCGAGGATGTATTCGAGCCGTCCGAGCGCCAGGAGGCTCGTCAACTTGTCGTTGTTGTGGAGGTTGATGACGTACACTAGGTCAAGTTTCTCTAAGCCATCGAGGCTCTCCAAGGCGGCGTTGTCACGGAGATACAGATAGTCCACCGAGCTGAGTCGCTCCAGACCCTTGAGGTTCGGCAGCGCGTCGTTGCTGATGATGTTGAAGTACCCATCGACCTGGTTGAGGGCTTTCAGCCCCGTGAGGCTCGTCAGCGCGGGGTTGTGGCTGATGAGGAGCGCGTCGCGCAGCATTCTGAGGTTTTCGAGGCCCGCGAGGCTCGTCAGCGCGTCATTGCCGGTGACGGTGACCCAGCCGATCTTGTATGGGAAGGCGTCGAGGCCCGCGAGGCTCGTCAGCCCATCGTTGTTCTTGACGTGGATCCCCTTCAACGTGTTGAGTGAGCCGAGCCCGGTGAGGTCTTTCAGCGTGTGGTTGCCTTGGATGCGGACGTACTCCGCTTCGCTGAGGGCATCAAGGCCCACAAGGCTCGTCAGCGCGGGGTTGTCGCGGACGTTGAGCTCATCCACCACTCTGCTGAGGTTCCCAAGGCTGGAGATGCTCTTCAGCGCGGGGTTGCTGACGATCTCAAGATTGTCGTTCACATAGGTGAGGCGCTCCAGGCCCGAGAGGCTCATGAGCCGATTGTTTCCGGCGATGCTGACTTTACCGTCGACGGTGCGGAGGCTGTGAAGGCCCGTGAGGCTCGTCAGCGCGGCGTTGCCTGTGATCTTGAGGCCTCCGCGTACATGAGTGAGGCAGCCCAACGTCGCCACCTCCTCGGGCGTGGCCTCGGAGAGGTCCAACGTCCCGCTCAGGCCGCGCTCGCAATACCCAGGGCAGAGCTCCGCGAAGCCCGCGCTCATGCTGCCCTCTCGCCGATCAAACTCCCGCCACACGAGCGGGTCACCATCGTCGCAGTCTTCCGACGCGGGGACGCCATCGCCGTCGCCGTCGGTGTCGGTGTCGGGCTCACGCTCCGTGTCCTGCGGGGCGTCCGGCGTGTCTTTGTCGCCACAAGCACAGAGAGACAAGGCGACGGCGAGGGCAGCGCGCATCATGGCTCCGAGACAAACGAAGAGGTGGGGTGGCGAGAGCGTAGCACAGCCGCGCCGGGGAGCGCTCGGCCAAACGCCGTATATCCGGGGCGGCGCGAGACGAGGGGAGCCAAGCCCGCCGGGCGCCGCGCCGCTCAACAGCCCGGCCGACGAGGTCGCAGGCGGCGTGTAGACACCGCCTCAGACGACCCAAGAGGGGCCATCGGCGGGCGCTGGGCGCGCCGGAGGTTCGTTGCGCGAGGTGGCCAGGCGACCGGGCGACCCTGCTGGATGTTCCTGAAGGGCGAACGCTCGACCGGGGGCTCCTGCCGGATGTTCTCGACCACCGAACGCTCGACCGGGGGCTCCTGCCGGACCTCCCCAACACCCGAACGCTCGACCGGGGGCTCCCTCCGGAGGTTCCTCAAGGCGGAACGCTCGACCGGGGGCTCCCTCCAGACGTTCCGAGAGGGTGAACGCTCGACCGGGGGCTCCTTCCGGACGTCCCCAACACCCGAACGCTCGACCGGGGGCTCCTTCCGGACGTCCCCGACCACCGAACGCTCGCCCCGGCGCTCCCGGCGGGGGCGTGGGCAGACGATCGCCGCTGAGCAGCGCGCGGCGTGGCGTACGCCGCCTCATCCGTGGTGTCGTCGCGGCGCGGCGTGCTCAACGATTCATCGTCCAGCGCCTCCGTGCAGCCCATCTTGGCGGCGGATGCAGCGTCATCGCTGGCGTTGTGGCGCGTCGTGTTCAACAATCTCTCGTCCAGCGCCTCCATGCAGCGCCGCATGTTCAGCAATTCATCGTCCAGCGCCTCCACGCAATCCATCTTGGCGGCGGACGCCGCGCCGTTGCCGACGTGTCAGCGCGTCGTGTTCAACAATTCATCGTCCAGCGCCTCCATTCAGCGCTGCATGTTCAACAATTTCTCATCAAGGGCCTCGGTGTGGCGCGTCGTGTTCAACAATTCATTGTCCAGCGGCGCCGCGCGGCGTCACCGCGACCCGCTTGGCACGAAATTCCTGAACATTCAACTCCCGCGACGACTCCGAAGGCGCGACATTGTTGAACACGGCGCGTCGAGCGGGGCCTGAGGACGAGTCAAGGCGGTCCAAGTGGCGCTTGTTGGAGACGGTGGATGAGAGATTGTTGAACACGGCGCTCCGAGACGAGCCGCTTGGCCATGAATTGTTGAACACGGCGCGTCGCATCGGCTCGATCGGCGGAAGATTGTTGAACACGCCCTCTCTGGCGACCCTGCTCAGCTCGGCGAGCCCCTGGCGGCGGGTCGTTGGCGGGCGGGCGGAGCGCGCCTCGCCCTGGCGCTGGAGCCCTCGGTGAGCCCCAGCGCCCCCGGTCGCCTACTCCTCGTCGAGCTCGGCCAAGGCCGCCCCCAGCCGCTCCCGCGCGCCGCTGAGCGCCTGGGGCAGCCCATCGAGCCGCGCGAACACCGAGCGCAGCGCCAAGAGGTCGTCGACGTTCACCGGGCGCTGGCTCGCGGCCAAGGCGAGCTGGCCCAGAGCCTCGGTGAGATCCCGTGCCAGCGTCGTGAGCCGCGCCCGGGGGATCGCCCGCCGCAGGGTCGCCGCCGCGTCCGAGAGCGTCGGCAGGGCCTTGAGCACCCGCTCCGAGGCCACGAGCTTGGGCAGCCGCGCGAGCGTCCCGGCCTCGACGGCCAGGGCCCGAACGCCGCGCCGCAAGCGCTCTCCGGTGCGGTGGCTCGTGTGAAGCTCGGCGGACAGAGACTCGGCGAGCGCCTGCAGCTCGCCCAGATCCACCGCCTCGCCCAACATCTGCCGGGTGAAGGCGGCCTCGATGTGAACGAGCAAGGCGTCGGAGCGCTCGGTCACGGCGTCGGCGCGGTCGCGGAGCGACACCGCCAAGCCGTGCAGCGTGAACAGGGTGAAGGTGGGGTCAGAGACTTGAGACATAGGAGGTCCGTTCTCCCGCCAGGGAGGTGAATGGTTGTGCGTGTTGGGCAGAGCTGCGCCATGGGTCGACGGCGACCTTGGGCGCGGGGCGCGGTCCGTTGGCCATGGACCTCCCCCGCCGCCGGGGCGAACCCGAAGGAGGGGGGAGGATCGTGGGCGCGGCGGTGGCCAGCGTCGTCAGAGGACGGCGTTGGCGGAGCTAAGTGGCCGTGAGGAGCGGGCTACGCGGGAGGCCCGGGGCGTGGG
>JBEAVX010000168.1:0-8260 GCA_041160755.1 Pseudomonadota bacterium | reverse complement strand
GCCCCGGGGCGTGACCTGCGCCGTCGAAGGAGGCGCCCTCGTATGTCGCTGATCCCGCTGCTGTTTGTGTGTGCGGCCCAGGCCGCTGAGGAGGGCGCGCTCCTCTGGCTCGACCAGGTGCCCGACCCCCGCGTTCACCCCGAGCTGCGACCCTTGGCCGCGGACTCCGTCGCGCCGAACCAAGACTGGGGGTCGGCCGACCAGGCCGCGATCTACCAGCTCAGCGCGGAGCTCACCGCCCTGCGCCCGCTGCTGGACGAGTTCGACGGCGAGCTGCAGATCATGAGCCGCCTCGACGCGGTGATCAACGATCTCCCCGCCCTTCAGACGCCCGCCCACCGGGCGCTGCTCGTCGAGGCCCTCGCGCTGCAGGGCCTCGCGGTGTACCGCTACTTCCAGGACGGCCTCGCGACGGACCCCGCCGCGGCGCCGTACCGCGTCGAGGTCGCCGGACAGGTCATGGTGAAGGCCTGGGTTGACGCCGTGGCGCTCGACGCCGACCACATCCCCCTGGAGCTCGTCGACCCCGGCGCGGTCACCACCTTCGACGCGGCCCGGGCGACGCTCCTCGGCGCCAAACGCGCGGCGGTGAAGGTGAACGACGCCCCCGAGGGGCTCATGCTCATCGTGGACGGCGGCGAGCCGGTGTCCGCGGAGCGGCCGGTCTATGTGACGCCGGGGCAACACTACGCCTTGGCCGTGATGGACGGCGTCGTCGTCGGTCGGGCCCGGGCGCGGATCGAGGCGGGCGAGAGCCTCTCCTTGGCGCTGCCCTTGATGTCTTCGGAGCTCTCGTCCCTCGCGCTCACCTTGGCCCAGGGCCCCGAGGGCCTCGCGCTCTCTCCGCGCGTGGCCGAGACCTTGGCCTTGGCGCCGCAGCCGCTCTTCCTCGCGGCCCAGGGCCCGGACGGCCTCTTCGTCTATCGCCTCCAAGGGGCGGCCGTGACCCTGGTGGAGCGCCCGGAGGTGACGCCCAAGGGCCAGCGCCTCTCGCTCACCGTCGCCTTGGGCGGCGGCTGGGTGTACGACGGCGAGTACTTCTTGCAGAACGTCGACGACGGCGCGCCCTACACCCAGGCCACGGTGAACCACGGCGCGGCCTTCGCCAGCGTCGGCGCCCGCACGGGGGTCGCGCTGGTGGTCGGCCTCGGCGGGGGTCGATCTCGCCTTGCCGTTCGGCGAGTTCAGCACCGTGCAGAGCGGTGATCGGGAGATGCGCCTGCGCGCCCACCCCTACATCGCCGCCGGTCTGCCTTGGGTGCAGGCGAGCGCCGGCTGGTTCACGCCGTACCACATCTCGTTTGGCCTGCGCGGGCGGGTGCCGGTGACCGACAACCTCGCCTTGAGCGGCGGCGCGCTCACCGCCCGGGGCTTCGCCTTGGCGCGGGACGACGGCGCCCCCGACTTCCAGGCCGCCCCCGCGGCGGCCGCGTGGGTCGGCGTTGAAGGCAGACTTCGTGTGAGGTGAGGCGAAAGGGGGCCAACTTGCGGTAAAGTGGGCCCATGCAGATCAAGACGAGCACGCAACCCATCGCCCTCTCTCTCTTCCTCTTGACCGCCTTGGCCCCAGGCTGCGGTGACAAGGACGCCTCCGGCGACGACACCGGGCGCCCTGCGCTGGACGCCGACGCGGACGGCGTGCTCTCCACGGCGGACTGCGACGACAACGACCCCGACGTGAAGCCTGGCTGGCGTGAGGTCTGCGACGGCAAAGACAACAACTGCGACGGCGTCGTGGACGAGGGCGTTGACCTCGCGCTCTTCGCGGACAGCGACGGGGACGGCTACGGCGCCCCGGGCGTCGCCGCGCGCGGCTGTGAGCTTCGCGCGGGCTTTACGGACGTGGCCGGGGACTGCGCGGACTCCAACGCGGCGGTGAACCCCGAGGCGCTCGACGGCTGTGACGGCGTCGACAACAACTGCGACGGCCTCGTCGACGAGGGCGGCTCGGCGGTGTGGTACCTCGACGGCGACGGCGATGGGTACGGCGGGGACACGATCATCGAGTCTTGTGACGCGCCCTCGGGCTACGTCGGCACGCCCGGCGACTGCGACGACACCGAAGGAAAGGTGAGCCCCGACGCGGCGGAGGTGTGTGGCGACTACGTGGATAACGACTGCGACGGCGGCGCGACGGAGTGCCGATACACCGGCTACAGCAGCGACGCCCCGGTCCACCTCTACTCCGGCGCCACCAGCAAAGAGTCCGGGTCGAGCGTCGGCTTTGGGCAGTCCCTCGTTCGTCTGGAGCGCGCGGGCCAGGGGGATCTCCTCGTCATCGGCGCCCCTTACGTCGGCGAGAATGCCGACTACGGCGGCGCGGCGTACGCGCTCACCGGGACGCTCAACGACGGCGACAAGGCGAAGAACAAGGCGAAGCTTCAGGTCTACAGCGACAACGACTACGCCTATCTGGGTGAGCGGCTCGGGCGCACCCAGGACCTCGACGGCGACGGCGGCGAGGACCTCCTCTTCGGCCTCTACTGGCCCATCGACGAGAACACCTACGGCGCCGTGGCCGTGATGAGCAGCGCCTACACCGGCCAGAGCTCGATCGCCTCGTGTTCGCTCCTGCTCTACTCCGACGATGATCCCAACGGGACGTCGTCCGGCCCCAACCAGGCCTTCGACGGCCTCGGCGATCACGACGCCGACGGCGTCGCCGATCTCGTCATGGCCGACCCCAACTACACGAACTCCGTCGGGATCAGCACGGGGATGGTGTGGGTGGTCCCGGCGAATCATGTGGGCACCTACCGCGTGCACGAGGTCGCCGTCGCGACCATCGCGGGCACGTCTGGGCAGGGCCTCGGCACCGACGTGGTGTGGGTCGGGGACACCAACGGCGACGGCTTTGACGAGCTGCTCGTCGGCGCGCCGCAGTTCTCAAGCGGCGCCAAGACGAACCGAGGGGCGCTCTTGCTCTTTGAGGGGCCGCTCTCCGGGGAGCGCAGCCCGGATGACGCCGACGCGGTGGTCTTTGGCGACGACTCCGAGGAGTACCTCGGCTACCGCGTGGAGCGCGTCGGCGACTACAACAACGACGGGTACGCCGATCTCATGGCCTCGGCGCCCGGGGACTCCACCGCGGCCAGCCAAGGCGGCGCGGTCGGGCTCTGGCTCTCGCCGCCCAGCGGAAAGACCCTCTCCAGCGCCGATCTGCTGATCTCCGGGACCACGCGGAGCTCCTACGCCTTTCAGACCACCGTCGAGAGCGGCGACAGCGACGGCGACGGCTACAAGGACCTGCTCGTCGGCGACGGCAACCTCAGCGGCGCGGGCCTCTCCTACAACGGCGCCTTGGGCCTGCTCTACGGGCCGACGACGGGCAGCTACACGATCCCGACGCTCTCCTCCCGGTTCATCGGCAACGACGACTTCGAGTATGTCGGCAACTACGCCACCTTCGTAGACCTTGACGGCGACGGTTTTGATGAGATCGCCTTGACCGATCCCGACGGAGGCCTGGAGTCGGTGGGGATCTTCCCGGGCTTGGGGATGTGACGCGCGGGGTGACTCTGATCTTGGGATCACGAGCAAATTTGAGCCCTTGTTAGGGTATCCTGCGGCCATGACCACCCCAACAAACCCCTTGTGCACCCCCCTCACGATCGCGCTGACCCTGGCGCTGTTGGCCCCCGCCTGCGGCGACAAAGACGACGGCCCGGACGACAGCGGCCGACCGAACATCGACGCCGACGGGGACGGCGTGCTCTCGTCCGCCGATTGTGATGATGACGACGCGGCGGTCAAGCCCGGCGCGCCGGAGGTCTGTGACGACAAAGACAACAACTGCGACGGCACCATCGACGAGGGCGTTGATCTCGCGCTCTACGTCGACGCTGACGGCGACGGGTTCGGCGCCGCGGGTGTGGCCGAGCGCGCCTGTGAGCCTCGCGCGGGTCTTGTGGAGATCGGCGGGGACTGCGACGACGCCGACGCGGGCACCCGCCCCGACGCCGAGGACACCTGCGACGGCGCCGACAACAACTGCGATGGCCTCGTCGATGAGGGCGGCGACACGCCCTGGTATCGGGACGGCGACGGCGACGGGTACGGCGGCGAAGACGTCGTCAGCGCGTGCGATCCACCGTCAGGCTATGTCGCCACGCCCGGGGACTGTGATGATGGCGCCGATCAGGTAAACCCCGGCGTCGCCGAGGTCTGCGACGACGACCTCGACAACGACTGCGACGGCGGGGCGACGGAGTGCCGATACTCCGGCAAACAGAGCAAAGCGCCGGTCCACCTCTACTCCGACACCTTCGGCGGCGCGGCGGCCAACTTCGGCGTAGGCCTCGTGCGCCTTGAGCGCGTGGGGCAAGGGGACCGGCTCCTCATCGCGACGCCCGCGTCCAGCCGCTACGTCAGCTATGGCGGCGAGGTCTTTGGGGTGGAGGGCACGCTGAAGGACGGTGACGGCGCGGCGAACGTCGGCACCTTGGGGCTGTACATCATGGACAAGACCGCCCAGCTCGGCATCAACTTGGGGAGCGTAAACGACGTAGACGGCGACGGCACCGAGGAGCTGCTCGTCGGCTTGAACTACGGCACCGACCGCGCCCCGGACCCTGCGGTTGTCCTGGTGAGCGGCGCCCTGACCGGCGATCGGGTGATCACCGAGGGCCGTCTGCTCCTCTACGCCGTCGACGACCCCCTCGGGGAGTCGTATGCGTTTGGCGGCGCGATGGACGGCCTCGGCGACCACGACGCCGATGGGGTGGCCGACCTCATCGTGAGTGACAGCAACTACACCAACTCCGCCGGGCTCTACACGGGCAAGGTCTGGGTGACCCCTGCGAACCAGATCGGAGAGCAGGCGATCTACGACGTCGCCATCGCCACCTTCGAGGGCGGCGTCGGCGAGCCTGTCGGCGCGAGCGCCTTGTGGCTCGGCGACACCAACGGCGACGGCTACGACGACGCCCTCATCGGCTCGCCGTTTTACTCCGCCGGCGGCGAAGGACAGCGCGGCAGAGTCCTGCTCTATGAGGGTCCCTTCGTGGGGAGCTACACCCCAGACGACGCCTCGGTGTCCGTCGCTGGGGACAGCCTCGGGGACTACTTTGGCTATCGACTCGGCCGCGTCGGCGACTACAACGGCGACGGCTACGATGACGTGCTCGCTGCCGCGCCCGGCGACTCCACCTCGGTGAACGGCGGCGGCGCCGTCGGCCTCTGGCTCAGCCCGATCAGCGGCACCACGCTCTCCAGCGCCTCTTGATCTACGGCACAACGAAGAACGGCAACTCCTTTCAGCTCGCTCTTGAGAGCGGCGACAGCGACGGCGACGGCTACACCGATCTGCTCATCGGCGACCCCGCCGCCAGCAGCGCCGGGCTCACCACCAACGGCACCTTTGGTCTGCTCTACGGGCCGACCACGGGGAGCCTGCAGCTCGACGAGCTCAACGCCCGCTTCATCGGCGATGACGACGGCGAGGCCATCGGCAACTACGCCACCTTCGTAGACCTCGACGGCGACGGCGTGGACGAGATCGCCTTTGGCGACCGCGACGGCGGCTTTGAGTCCGTGGCCCTCTTCCCCAGCTTGGGGCTCTGAGCCGCTCCGCTCGTCGGAGGGATCAGCGCCGCCAAGGCCCGCCCGGTGGGCGTGTCTTGTTGGGCCAGGCCCTCGGGGGTGCCCTCGTAGAGCAGCTCACCCCCGGCGTCGCCGCCTTCAGGGCCCATGTCGATGACGTGGTCGGCGTTCAGGATGACGTCGAGGTTGTGCTCGATGACGATGACCGTGGCGCCGTTGTCGACGAGGCGCTGGAGCACGCCGATGAGCTTGTCGACGTCGGCGAAGTGGAGGCCCGTCGTGGGCTCGTCGAGCACGTAGATCGCCGAGGCGCCCCGGCTGCCGAGCTCCTTCGCCAGCTTCACGCGCTGGGCCTCCCCGCCGGACATCGTCGTCGCGGGCTGGCCGAGGCGGATGTAGCCGAGGCCGACGTCTTGAAGCTGGCGCAGGGGCCCGGCCAGGGCCTTGTGTTTGCCGAAGACCTCCAGGGCCTCATCGACGCGCAGGTCCAAGGCGTCGGCGATGGAGAGCCCCGCCCAGCGCGCCTCTAAGGTGGCGTCGTTGAACCGGCGGCCCTTGCAGTGCTCACAGACCACCCACACATCCGACAAGAAGTGCATCTCGACCAAGATCGAGCCGCGCCCCTCGCAGTGGGCGCAGCGGCCGTCGGCGTTGTTGAACGAGAATCGGCCCTTCTCCCAGCCGCGCTCCTTGGCGATGGGGGCCTGGGCGTAGAGGTCGCGCAGGCTGTCCATGAGTTTTGTCGTCGTGGCCGGGGTCGAGCGCGGCGTGGTGCCGATGGGCGACTGGTCCACCACGACGAGCTTCTTGAAGCCGGCCGGCAGATACACGGCCTCGGCGGGGCCCGCGCCCTCGGTGAGCCCCAGGTCGTGGCTGAGCGCGGGCACCAGGGCGTCCATGATCAGCGAGGACTTGCCGCTGCCGCTCACCCCGGTCACCACCGTCAACACGCCGACGGGGACATGGAGCGTCTTGACCTTGAGGTTGTTGACCCGCGGGTTGTGCAGGGTGATCGTGGCCTTCACCGGTCGCCGGGCCGCCTGGCGCGGCATCTTGCGCCGCCCGCTGAGGTACGCGCCGGTCAAGGAGCGCGGGTGCTCCAAAAGCTCGGCCAAGGTGCCCGAGGCGACGATCTCGCCGCCGAGATCCCCGGCGCCGGGGCCCATGTCGACGATGAAATCGGCGGTGGCCATGGTGTCTGGGTCGTGCTCGACGACGATGACGGTGTTCCCGAGATCCCGCAGGCCGACGAGGGTGCCCAAGAGGCGCTGGGTGTCTCGCGGGTGCAGGCCGACCGTGGGCTCATCCAGCACGTAGATGCAGCCCGTGAGCCCGCTGCCGAGCTGGGACGCGAGGCGAATGCGCTGGGCCTCGCCGCCGGACAGCGTCGCGGCGCCTCGGTCGAGGCTGATGTAGCCCAGGCCCACGTCGCGTAAGAAACGAAGCCGACCGCGCACCTCGTCCAGAGGTTGGGCGGCGATGGCCGTCTGTGTCTCATCCAAGGTGAGGGACTGGAAAAACTCTAGCGCGGCGTCGACGGTGAGCACGGTCGCCTGGTGGATGTTCAGGCCGCTCACCCGCACGGCGAGCACCTCGGGCTGTAGGCGCCCACCGCCGCAGCTCGGGCAAGGCCGCGCCCGCCGTAGCCACTCCATGCCGGACGACCAAGACTCGACGATGGGCACGAGCCCCGGCCAGTCGCCCTCTTCAGTGACGACGTTCTTGGCCCGGCCCCAGGTGCTCGTCCACTGCATGAGCAAAGGCACGCCGGGCAGGCCGTAGAGCAGGGCCTGGAGCTGATCGGGGCTGTACTTGCGCAGGGGCGTGTCGGCCTTGAGCTTCAACACCGCGAGCAAAGCGCTGAGGTGGCTGGCGAGCTTGGCCGAGCGTGTGATCACCGAGGCGACGCGGGGATCTAAGGCCTGGAGCACGCCGCCGCCAAAGTCGGGGAAGAGCAGGGTGGGATCCAGCGAGACGGTGACGCCGACGCCGTCGCAGGTGCGGCAGGCGCCGAGGTAGGAGTTGAACGAGAAGTGACGCGGGGTGATCTCCCCGGCCCAGATCTTGCCGTGAACGGGGCAGGCGGGCTCTTCAGAGAGCGGGATGAGGTCGCCCTCGCGGCTCTGGAACGCGGCCTTGCCCCCGCCGTAGGCGTACGCGACCTTCACGGCCTCGGCGACGCGCTGGCGCTCGGTGGTCGTGGGGTTGAGGCGGTCGGCGACGAGGTAAGGCTCGGACTCCAACAGCGCCTTGGCCGCCGCCGCGTCCTCCATCGACACCTCGCCCTGGGCGCCGAACAGTCGTAAGTAGCCGTCTTGCAGAAGCTCTTTGCGCCGGGCCTCGCCGTCGTCCACCTTGGGCAAGGGCGCGATGAGCCAGCCCGGCCCCGGGGCGAGGGCCTGGAGGTGCCGGGCGGCGGCGCTCGGCGCGAAGCCCAAGAGCGGCGCGTCGCAGTGGGGGCAGTGGGCCTCGCCCGCTCTGGCCCAGAACAGGCGCAGGTAGTCGTAGATCTCCGTGACCGTCGCCACCGTGGACCGGGGGTTGTGAGACGCCGTCTTCTGGTTGATCGCGATGGCCGGGGCCAGGCCCTCGACGCTCTCGACGGGCGCGCGGTCGAGGCGCCCCAAGAAGCGCCGGGCGTAGGTGGACATACACTCGACGTAGCGCCGCTGGCCCTCGGCGAAGAGCGTGTCAAACGCCAAGGACGTCTTGCCCGAGC
>JBEAVX010000141.1:0-4452 GCA_041160755.1 Pseudomonadota bacterium | reverse complement strand
CGCGACAGGCCCAGCAGCCTGCAGCAGCGCGGAGGGCGTGCCGTGACCGCCGACCCTTCTCCATCGGTCTATGCGCCGGGCCAGGCGGGTGAGGCCAGGACCCATCGGCGCGCTCCTCGTCCCAAGGTCACCCCGACCGGCGTGCGGCCAGCGCCACCACCGCGCCTACGACCAAGCAAGACGCGCTGCCACGGCTCCAGCTCACCTCGTGCCCCTGGCTCCCGCCCCACACGCGGGTAGCTCGGGGGGCTTGTAGGCGACCCCTAGGTCACCACCCCGCGGCGCCGACCCGCGAACGATCGACGCTTGCCCTGCCCCGCTCAGGCGCTCTTCGCGACGCTCAGCCGACGCTCACAGGTGACACCGAGCGCGCAGGTCGCGTAGATCTCGTGCCGGTGCGTCGTGATCTCCAGACCGAAACGTGCGGCGACCTCCCGTTGCCGGGCCTCGATGACCTCATCCTCAAACTCGAAGATGTGGCCGCAGTCGATGCAGATGAGGTGGTCGTGGTGCTCACCGACCTCGGCGAGCTCATACCGCGTGGTGCCCTCGTCGAAGCGCCGCTCGTGGGCCACGCCAGCGTCGGTCAACATCTTCATCGTCCGGTAAACCGTCGCGAAGCCCACCCCGGGCTCAACCCGCTGCACCTGCTCCTGCAGCTCTTGCAGCGAGAGGTGACGCTCAGAGCCCACCTCAAAGAACACATCCACGATCACGTCCCGCTGCCGGGTGTTGCGTTTGCCGCCGGTGTTCATGTACTCCGACAGCACGCGGCGGGCGCGACGGACCCGCTCGTCACGAATCAAGGTGCCGCCGTGGCCCAGAGACTCATCAGACATGATGGACGACTCACTCGATAAGGCTGCGCCGACGCCAGGTCGCCCAACGCCGCTCCGAATCATAACAAAAAACGCGGAGCGGCGTATCGCCAGCTCCGCGCCTTGTCTTGGGCGAAGAGGCCGGGGGCTCCCCCGGCCGATCGCGCAAGGATCACTCCGCCGCCGCAGACTCCTGCGCCGCAGACTCCTGCTCCGAGGAGTCCGCGCCGCCCTCATCCACCACCTCGTCGATCGACGAGACGAGCTCGACGAGCGCCATCGGCGCGTTGTCGCCGGGACGCACGGTGAGCTTGAGGATGCGGGTGTAGCCACCGTTCCGGCCTTGGTAACGCTCGGCGTACTCGTTGAACACGCGCTCCAGGACCTCAAGGTCCGTGGAGTACTTCCGCGCGACGCGGATCGCGTGCACCCGAGCGGCCTTGGCCTTCTCCAGCTCAGCGCCGGTCAGGTTGAGCAGCGCCGAGGGCGGGACCTTCTTGCCCAAAGAGATGAGGCGGTCGGCGAACCGACGCAGCTCACGCGCCTTGGCGTCGGTGGTGCGAATCTGGCCATAACGCATGAGCGAGGTGACCATGTTGCGGTACATCGCGGTGCGATGCGGGCTCTTACGGCCGAGGATCCGGCCTGACTTCTTGTGACGCATGGGATGACTCCTGCCCGGCCACCCCCCTGCCGCGAAGCGACAGGGCGGGGCCCAGGGCGAATCAAGAGCGGTTCTTGGGGAAGTTGTGGAGCTTCATTCCCAGAGACAAGTTCATCTCCGAGAGGATCTCCTTGATCTCGTTGAGGGACTTACGGCCGAAGTTCTTGGTCTTGAGCATCTCGGCCTCGGTCTTCTCGACGAGCTGGTAGATGTACTCAATCCCAGCGTTCTGCAGGCAGTTGGCCGAGCGCACGGAGAGCTCAAGCTCGTCCACCCGCTTGTACAAGTGCTCGCTGAAGTGCTCGTCCTGCTCCGGCTCGATGTTCGTCACCGGCTCATCGTCCTCGGAGAAGTTCACGAAGATGGCGAGCTGCTCCCGGAGGATCTTCGCGGCGTAAGCCACGGCGTCTTCGGGGGCGACCGAACCATTCGTCCACAGCTCCAAGGTGAGCTTGTCGTAGTCCGTGCGGCGACCCACGCGGGCGTTGGTGACGGTGTACCGCACCTTACGCACCGGGGAGTGGATGGCGTCGATGGCCATCGTCGCGAGGTCCATCCCCTCGGTCTTGTTGCCGACGGCGGGGACGTAGCCCTTGCCGAGGCTCACAGAGACCTTGGCGCTGAACTTCCCGTCCTGGGTCAGCGTGCAGATCGGCAGCTCGGGGTTGAGGACCTCGACGTCCTCATCCTCATCAAACACGAGGTCGCCAGCGGTGACGATGATCGCCTGGCCGGGCTCGCCGTGTTTGCTGATCGTGCCGCTGATGGGCTCCAGCGCCGAGGTCTTCACGATGACCTGCTTGAAGTTGAGGATGATGTCAGTGACATCCTCAACCACGCCCGGCACCGACGAGAACTCGTGGAGCACACCCTCGATCTCCACGGTGGTGATCGCCGCGCCCTGAAGGGACGACAGCAGCACACGCCGCAGGGAGTTGCCGATGGTGATGCCGAAACCCCGCTCAAGGGGCTTGGCGACGAACTTGCCATAAGTGTCGTTGGAGCGGGGATCCCGCTCGACGACCTTCGGCTTGATGAGATTGCGCCAGTTGGCGTAGATGTACGGCTCCAAGGCCATTCTCTCCTGGGGTTTCTGCCTCTGGTGAACCAGGCAGGAGGCTCTTCACCCCGAACAGAGGGCACATTGCGCGGCGAGGGCTGGTCAGGCCAGGGCGAGAAGGTGCTCTCGCCCCCCGCGCATGAGCGGAATGGATTAGACGCGACGACGCTTGGGGGGGCGGCATCCGTTGTGCGGGATCGGGGTGACGTCTTTGATCATCGTCACCTTGAGTCCCGCGTTCTGGATGGCGCGCAGCGCGGACTCACGTCCGGCGCCGGGCCCCTTCACGAACACACCCGCCACCTTCATGCCGTGCTCCATCGCCTTGCGGGCGGCGTCCTCAGCGACAAGCTGGGCGGCGAAGGGGGTGGACTTGCGGGAGCCCTTGAAGCCCTTCACACCAGCGCTCGACCAGGCCACGGTGTTCCCAGCGGGATCCGTGATGGTGACGATGGTGTTGTTGAACGTGGCCTGAATGTGGACCACGCCCGAAGGGATGTTCTTCTTGACGCGCTTGACGACTTTCTTCTTGGGAGTAGCAGCCATGGTCAGCTCCGCTTACCGCTTCTTCGCGACGACGCGACGCGGGCCCTTGCGGGTGCGTGCATTGGTGTGGGTCCGCTGGCCGCGAACCGGGAGACCCCGCTTGTGGCGAAGGCCGCGATAAGCGCCGAGGTCGATCAAGCGCTTGATGTTCATGGCGATCTCTTTGCGGAGCTCGCCCTCGACCTTCACACGACGCTGAATGACCTCACGAATGCGCGCCACCTCGACCTCGGAGAGGTCTTGGGTGCGGATCGCGCGATCCACCTGGGCATCCTCAAGGATCTTCAGCGCGGTCGCCCGGCCAATCCCGAAGATGTAGGTGAGCGCGATCTCGATGCGCTTCTGGCGCGGGAGGTCGACACCCTCAATACGAGCCATGTGTTCCTCCTAGCCCTGACGCTGCTTGTGTTTGGGAGTCTCGCAGATCACACGCACGATTCCGCGACGCCGGATGATCCGGCACTTGTCGCAGATGCGCTTGACTGACGCCTTGACCTTCATTTCCTCTCCTCGCCGGAGCCCTCGCTCCGGTTCATCGGTGGATTCATGGTCAACGAAGCGGGGCCGTGAGGATCTCAGGCCCGTTCTCGGTGATGAGCACTGTGTGCTCGAAGTGGGCCGCGAACGACCCATCGGAAGTGACGATGGTCCAGCCATCCTTGAGGGTGCGCGTTCGGTAGTCGCCCATCGTGATCATCGGCTCAATGGCCAGACAGACGCCTGGCTTGAGGGGCACCCCCGTCCCGCGCTTCCCAAAGTTGGGGACCGAGGGGGGTTCGTGCATCCGACGACCGATCCCGTGACCGACGAGGTCACGAACGACACCAAATCCTTCACTCTCACATAGGCTTTGCACGCTGTAGCCCAAATCTCCGATCCGAGCGCCGGGCACAGCGAGGGAGATGGCCTTGTATAGGCTCTTCTCTGTGATGTCAAGGAGACGCTGGACCTTGGGAGAGACCGTGCCGACCCCCATAGAGAAGGCCGAGTCCGCGAAGTAGCCGCCATACTCAAGGCCAAAGTCCAACGAGATCAGATCGCCATCGTTGAGCGGGCGATCGTCGGGGATCCCATGGACCACCTGCTCGTTCCGGCTCGCGCAGATCGTCGCTGGGAAAGGCCCGTTGCCGGTGTTGTACCCCTTGAACGCCGAACGTGCGCCGCGCGCGGCGATCGCCTGCTCAAAGAGCTGATCGAGCTGCTTGGGGGTGACCCCAACCGCGACGTGCGCACGAACCTCGGCGATGGCCTCGGCGAGCAGGCGCCCGGCCGTCCGCATCAGCGGCACCTCCCAGTGCGCCTTGACCGGGATCATCCCTGGAGCGCCTGACGCAGACGGGCGGCGACGTCCGCGATCTCGCCGA
>JBEAVX010000071.1:0-6895 GCA_041160755.1 Pseudomonadota bacterium | reverse complement strand
CTCCTTCTCCATGAGCCGCCGGACGACGGCCTCGACCTCGGGGGGCACGGCGACCCCCGGGGCGCGCTCGCCCATCGGCGGATACGGCGAGCGCAGGTGCGCCAAGGCGATGGTCATGGGGTTGTCGGCGGTGTAGGGCAGAACACCGGTCAACAGGCGGTAGAGCACGCAGCCCAAGGCGTAGAGATCGGCGCGCGCGTCAACATCACCGCCTCGGGCCTGCTCGGGGGCGATGTAGTGCGGCGTGCCCATGAACGCGCCGGAGCGGGTGATGGTCGTGTCTTCGTCGGCCTTCACCAGCCCAAAGTCCAGGAGCCGAGCGCGCTCTTGGTCTTCGTCGTCCCGCACGATGGTGATGTTGCCCGGCTTCACGTCGCGGTGGACCATGCCCCGTTTGTGGGCGTGGCGGAGGCCCAAGGTGACGTCGAGCATCAGGCGCATCGCCCGGGCCGGGTTCATCGGGCCTTGGTCCATGAGCCGCTTGAGGGGCACGCCCTGAATCAGCTCCATCGCGATAAAACACCAGCCGTCTTCAGTGCGGCCGTAGTCGTAGACGGTGACGATGTTCGGGTGAGACAGGCGCCCGGCCATCGCCGCCTCACGCAAGAAGCGCGCCTCAAAGCGGTCTTGTTGGTCGGGCTCAAGCTCGGGGCGGACGGCCTTGAGCGCGACGAGGCGGCCCATCGGGAGCTGAATCGCGCGGTAGACCCGCGCCACCCCGCCGACGCCGATGAGCGCCTGCACCTGATACCGCCCGGCGAGGGTGCAGCCGATGAGCGGGTCTACCGGGGGCCGAGGCGTGACGCTCGGCTCAGCGACGGGATCGTTCGGCGTCTGCTCGCTCATGATCACCGCTCGTTGGGGGTCGCGCTCGCCAGAACAACGCCGATCCGCGAGCGGCGCGACCGTGAAGGAAGAGCATAAGCTAACCCGGGTCTCGCCATGCCGCTTCCGTGAGCCGCCCAGGGGGCGACGGAGCCGCTGACCGGCGCAGGATCGTCACCGTCCCCTCACCCGCCGAGCTGCTGGCGAAGGAACATCAGCCCGAGGCAACACGCGGCCACGAGCCAGGTCGAGCGCTCGCCGCGCAGGGCCTCGGTGAACGACCAGGGCCCCATCGGCGGCGTGGGCCAAGGCAGCCCCCAGCGGGGCACCTGCTGTAGATAGGTCACATAGGCCGCGCCGCGCTGGCGAAGCAGGTTGGCCTCTTCCCAGCGCACGATGAGCGAGACCTCCGCCCCCATCACGACCACCCAGACCAAGGCCACCCACGGCCCCGAGAGGAGCCCCAGGCCGGCCCACATGAGCAGATTGCCGAGGTAGAGCGGGTTGCGGCAGCGGCGGTACGGGCCCGCCCGGGCCACCTCCCAGGTCTCGTCCCCTCGGGTGCGTGAGCGGGCGCTGATGACGCCGACGGCCCAGAAGCGCAAAAGCGCCCCCAGGCCGAGGACGCTGAGCCCCGGCGCCCAATGGAGCCCCGGCGGCGCCCAGAGGAGCTGGGCGAGCACGCCGGGGAGCGGGAACACGCCCCGGTGGCGAAAGAGCCAGGCCCCGGCCTGCTCGGCGAGGCCCGGCGTCTCGGCGCTCAGCGAGGCTCCTGCGCCTGGGCCTTGAGCACTTCAGCCACCTGGGGCCAGCCCTCGATGCCTTGGCCGCTGAGGCGATCCGCGAGGGCGCTGTCGTGAGACAGGGCCTCTTCGTACGCCCGCGCCGCCGCGCCGTTGTCGCCGCTGGCGCGCAGGGCGACGGCGAGGACCACGCCCGCCCGGCCCGCCATCGCGCCGACCTTGGCCGAGGCCAAGGCCTGCTCAGCGAGGCTGACGCCGCTCGTCCAGTCCCGGCGACGCAGCGCCAGCTCACCCAGCCGCACCAGCACCTCGGGCTCACCCGGGCTCACCGCCAGGGCCGCGTCGAGGTACTGCCGGGCCTTGTCCGCGAGGTTGAGCCGCGCGTCGAGCACCCAGGCCGCCTGGATGTGGGCGTCCACGACGTCCGCCACGTCTGGGGCCGTGCTGATGAGGTTGCGGAGCTGGGTGAAGGCGCCGTTCCAGTCGCCCTCAGCCCCCAAGGCCGACGCGAGGCCCTTGAGGGCGCGCACGTCGTTGCCGCGGAGCTCCAGCGCCTTGGCGTACCGTTTGCGGGCCCGATCGGCCCGGCCCATCACCCGGTCACAGTCGCCGAGGTTGACGTAGGTGTTCGCCAGATCATCGGCGTTCGCCGTGCCGCTGGTGAGCTCCAGGACGTTGCGCCAGATGGCCTCAGCGGCCTCCCACTGGCGGCGACGCATGTAGATCGGGCCCGAGGCGCGCAGCGACGGGAGGTGCCGGGGGTTGAGCTCTAAGGCGCGCTGCAGGCGGGTGAGCGCCTCGTTCTCACGGCCCAGGCTGAGCAAGGCCGAGGCGTAGTGGAAGAAGTACAGCGAGATCTCGACCTTGTCGTCGAAGTCGTCGATGTCCCAGCCGCCGGTGGTGGGCTCCATCCGCTCAAAGATCTCGACCGCCCGGGCGTTGTCTCCGGCGCGGAAGGCGTGATCGGAGGTGAAGCGCAGCGCCTCGACGTTCTCGGGGCTGCGGCTGAGCAGCTCGACGTAGAGCTCGGCGGCCCGGGACCGGTCCTGGATGAGCTCCAAGGTCATCCGCGCGGCGCGGGTGAGCAGCGCGACGGCCTCGGCGTCGGGGGAGACCCCCGCGAGGCGACGGACGACCCGAACGACCTCCTCCGTCTCACCCCGGGCGCCGCGCAGGCGCTCCAAGGCGACGGCGGCCTCGACGTCGGTGGTGTCCCCGAACACCGCCTCGTCCAAGAGACGAAGCGCCGCGGGCTCGTTGTGAAGCTGGTGGAGCTGGGCGAGGCCAAGGCGGCGCAGCAACGCCGCGCGCTCGGCCCCTTGCGCCCGGCGCAAGAGCGTGGTGCCGACCTCGACGAAGCCGCTCCAGTCACCGTTCTGCTCGGAGAGCGTCAGAAGCCGCTCCAGGGCCTCGGTGTGCTCCGGGGCCTGCTCCAGCACCAAGCGCCACGACTCGGCGGCGACCCGGGGCTCGTTGAGCTTTTGTTCCCAGAGCCGGGCGATCTCGGCGAAGCGCTCGACGCGCTCGTCCCCGGCGCTGATCGACGCCTCCCGGGCGAGCACACCGACGAGGCTCTGCCAGTCGGACTGGGCCTCGGCGATCCGGCGAAGGCCCCGAAGCGCCTCGCGGTCTTCAGGCACATGGCTGAGCGCGGTGAGCCAGGACTGACGCGCCTCGGCGTGGTTCCCGGCGACCTCGTGGATCTCCGCGGCGCGACGGGCGTAGCGGGCGGCGTCGGCGGCGGGCAATGACGACGCGCTCAGGCGCTCCAGGTACTGCAGGGCGAGGCCGGTCTCGCCGCGCGCCCCGGCGATGCGCGCGAGGGCCTCCAACACGGAGACGTCCCCGGGGCGATCTTCGTGGAGCTGGCGGTAGAGCTCCCAGGCCTCATCCGTCGTGGCGAGCTTCTCGGCCAACATCCAGCGCTGGTGGGCCTCGATGGCCAGACGACGGGCGGGATCGTGCGCCAGGGCGGCGAGGCGGCGCGAGACGGCGAACGCCTCAGACCACGACTCTTGGGCCTCAAGCACCCGGGACAGGCGCACGAGGGACACCAACGACTCCGGGGCCGCGCGCAGCACCTCAGCGGCGCCTGCGAGATCCCCAGCGTCCTCAAGGTCGGTGGCCAGACCGAGGGCGTCGTGCTCCCCCGCCTGGGACCACAGCGCGATGAGGGCCGCGCTGTCTTTGCGCCCGATCTGAATGCGGCGCAGGGCGTCGAAGGCTTTGCCCGCGGCGGGGCGCGCGTCAAAGGCGATCTGGTAGGCCTCCGCCGCGCGGTCCTCTTGACCCAGACCGGCGTAGAAGTGCCCCGCCAAGGTGGCCTGCACCGCACGAACCGGGGCCTCGTGCACGGCCCGGGCGAGCTGCAGGTGGGCGTCGGCGAGCCCCGCGCGGTCTTGGAGGCGGCGCTGCAGCCGGGCGAGGGCCGAGAGCGCGTTCACGTCGGTGGGGTGATCGACCAGGGTGGCGAGGTGCACGGCCCGAGCGGGCTCGTAGGCCTCCAGGTACTCCTCCTCAAGACGCGCGGCCTCGGCCTTGTCGCCGAGGGCCAAGAGCGCGCGGTGGGCCTGCTCGCTGTAGCCCAGCGCCTCGAACAGACGGGCGATGGCCAGAAGCGGGCGGGCGGCGACGCCATCCGCGGAGAGCACGTCGCTCGCGGCCTGGGCGGCCCCGGCCACGTCGCCGAGATCCCGGGAGAGATCGGCGATGAGCGCCGAGCGCCCGGCCTGCGCCGCGGCGTCGTCCATGCCGGCGACGGTGCGGCGGTGGAGGTCGACGAGGCCACGAAGGTCGCCGGAGCGCAGGCGGAGCTGCTCCAACAGCGCCAAGGCGCCAGCGCTCTGCGGGCTCTCCCGAAGCGCGGCCTCGGCCAAGGCGCTCGGATCGGCCTCGGGGAGCTGCTCGGCGACCAGGGCGGCGGCGACGAGGCGCCACACCCGGGCGGCGCCGTCTTCGGTGGCCTCGGCCTTCGCGCGCCACGCGACGAGCACCTCAGCCCAAGACTGCTCACCGACGAGCAGCTCCTCAAGGAGCTCCTCGGCGGCCAAGAAGCCCGGGGAGACCTCAAGGGCGGCGCGCAGAGCGGCGATGGCCCCGGCGCGATCGTTGAGCTGGTGCAGGCGGATGTTCGCCGCGCGGTACCACCAGCCGACCTGGAGGTTGGGATCTGCGCTGGCCGAGGCGGCGTTGGCCAAGGCGAACGCGGCGAGCTCCCAGCCGCCGTGGAGCGGCGCGAGGCGCAAGAGCGCGTCGAGGCTGAGCCCGTGGTCAGGCGCGTGCTCCAGCGCGCGGGCGTAGGCGCCCATCGCGCGGGGGCCGTCCCCGAGGCGACGATCGATGAGGTCCGCGGCGCGGTAGAGCTGCTCGGCGACGACCCCAGGCTCCTCAGCCGAGGACGCGCGCTCCTCCGCGAGCTGCACCAAGGCCTCCCAGTCGCCGAGACCGTAGAGCACACGCTCCAGCGCGTCGAGGGCGGGCAGGTAGGCGGGCACGAGGCGGATCGCGGCGGTGAGGCGCGCCTGGGCCCCGGCGAGGTCGCCGGTGCGCTCGGCGAGCTCCCCGGCCCGCAGGAGCAGAGTCACCCGGGCCTGGCCGTCGGCGGTCGCGGCGATGCGCTCGTCCCAGAAGCTCAGAAGCCCCGCGTAGTCTTCGCGCTGGAGCAGCAGGCGGGCGATGGCCTCGGCGGCGACCCCGGCGGCGGGATCCGACTGGAGCACGGCGCGGTAGAGCGGCAAGGCGGCGTCGCCCTGGCCGAGCTGGTGCTCGTGGAGGGCGGCGAGGCGAAGCTGGGCCTGGGCCCGGGCGGCGCCCTCGGAGTGGTTGATCTCTTGCTCGATGGCGGCCGCGAGGGGCTCGTACCGACGCAGCTCGGCGTAGAACGCCTGCAGCTCGTGGATGAGGCCGAGGTCGAATCCGAAGTCGAGGGCGTCGTTGTACGCGGCGACGGCGCGCTCCTCGTCGTACAGGCGGCCACGGAGGATCCGCGCGGCGCGGGCGCGCCAGAACGCGGCGTCGGCGCCGCCGACGCGGCTCGCCTCATCCAGATAGAGCTGGACGAGGGACTCCCACTCGGCGGCGTTGACGTAGAGGCGCTCCAAGGCCAAGAACGCCGAGCCGTGCTCGGGCGCGGCGGCCAAGGCGGCGCGGAACGCGATCACGGCCTGCTCGGGCTGGCGCAGCCCCTCGGCCAACACGCGGCCCCGCTCGTGGTGCAGACGGGCGGCCAGCGGGCCCGAGGAGAGCGCGGACATCCGGCGCAAGGTCTCGTTGAGGCCCTCCCAGTCGCGGGCGGCGAGCTGGCCGTCGCGCAAGAGCTGGAGGGTGAACCAGTCCTCGGGGTGGCGATCGGCGGAGGCGCGCAGGAGCGCCATCGCCTGGACGTCGCTCTGGAGGTGGTTGCGGGTGAGGACCGCGGCGTCCTGGAGGATCTCCGACGCCGTGCGGGGGTCGGTCTCTAGATCGGCGAGGCGCTCAAGCTGCTCACGGAGCTCGCTGAACCGTTGGGTGCGGTTGAGCACCTCGGTGAGCTCTCGGGCGGCGATGATCGAGCGCGCGTCGGCGGCGAGGGCGGCGCGGGCGTGCTGCTCGGCGAGGTTGAGATCACCCAGGCGGGTGCGAGAGAGGCGCGCGGCCTCGGCGAGGGCGGCGGCCCGGGCGGCCCCCTCCAGGTGCGCGGCCTCGGCCACGAGCAGCTCGACGGCCCCGGCCCAGTCGGACCCGAGATCATCTGCAGCGAGCTCGGCCTGGGGCGCGGCGGCGGCGGGCGCGGCGGCCTGGGGCGCGCCAGCCTCGTCCATCATCGCGGCGAACTCCGCGGAGTCCATGCTCACGACGAGGGTAGGACCGGAGCTCAACGCGCCATACGGCAGGGCGGGCGCGGGCGCGGCGGGCGCCTCGTCCTCTTCGGGCAGCGCCGCGACGTCCATCGAGCGGGACGGCACGAAGCCGAGGTTCTGCGTCGGCTCGGGCGGGCGCTCGGTGAAGACCTCGGGGGCCGGGGCGTCCGCGGCGGGCTCGTCCTCGACGGTGCTGACGATCTGCGGCTCGCCCTCGCTGGGCTCGTCCTCGTCATCCAAGAACGACTCGGCGGTGGCGAACACGTCCGCCGCCTCCTCCTCACCGTCCTCCTCTGGCGCGTCTTGTTCGGCGGCCTCCTCCTCCATCGCGGCGGCGAGGAAGTCGGCCATCGGCGCCATCAAGGTCGGCGCGGAGCTGAGCCCACCCTGAATCGGCGTCGGCATCGCCGAGAGCGGGCTCGGCGGCTTGGGGGGCGGCGGCGGCGCAGGCGGCGGCGGCGGGGTCGGCGCCTGGGTGACGACGGGGAT
>JBEAVX010000066.1:0-3060 GCA_041160755.1 Pseudomonadota bacterium | reverse complement strand
CAGGTGAGGGGCTACACTGGACCCATGGTGCTCCTCCTCGCGCTCCTCTCTTGTTCGCCGACGAACCTCGCCGTGCCCCTGCGCGACGGCGTGCTATCCGTGAGCGCGACGAGCTTGAGCTTTGGTGAGGTCGGCTGGGCGCGTGTTGAGGAGCGCGCCCTACGCCTCCAGAACGACGGCTTCACCACGACGTCGGTGAGCCTCTCCCTGAGCGGCCCCGGGTTCTCCGCCGACCGCGCCGGGCTCACCTTAGGCGCCGGAGAGTCCCAGGTGATCACCCTGCGCTTCAGCCCCCAAGGCGCCGCCCCCAGCGACGGCGCCCTGCGCCTCGTCGAGCCGAGCCGCACCATCGAGGTCAACCTTCGCGGCGAGACCGCCCTTGACGGCGACGGCGACGGCGCCGACGCGAGCGCCTGGGGCGGCCCCGACTGCGACGATCTTGACCCCGACGTGTTTCCCGGCGCCGGCGAGGGCTGGTACGACGGCAAAGATCAAGACTGTGACGGCGCCTCGGACTTTGACCAAGACCGCGACGGCGTCGAACGCCAGCCCGAGGGTCGAGACTGCGACGACACCGACCCCGACGTGTTCCCCGGCGCCGCGGAGGTCTGGTACGACGACGTGGACCAAGACTGCGACGGCGGCTCAGACTTTGACCAAGACTCCGACGGCGTCGACGCCGCGCCCCGGGGCCTGGACTGCGACGACACCGACGACGACATCTTCCCCGGCCGCGGCGAGATCTGGTACGACGGCAAAGATCAGGACTGCTCCGGCGGCTCGGACTACGACCAAGACGGCGACGGTGTGGAGCGTGAGCCTGAAGGTGACGACTGCGCCGACGAGGACGCGGCCCGGGCGCCGACGCTGTCTGAGCTGCCCGATGACGGCGTCGATCAGGACTGCGACGGCGAGATCGACGAGGCCGCCTGAGACGCTCGGTCTCGGGCGCTCAGTCTCGGGCGCTCAGCGTGGGCGGAACAGGCTCGCGCCGCTCCAAGAGCGGTCGTCGGAGATCTCGAGGCCGGTCGGCTGCGCGGCCGGCGCCACGAAGGACAGGAGCGTCCCGGCGTTGGTCAACGCGAGGATCTGCCGCCCGACGACGGTGAGCCCAGCGGTGACGCCGTTGAGCTGATAGCCGGGATCGTAGCGCCAGAGGAGCGCGCCGGTCTCGCGGTCTACCAGGTAGATGCCCTCATCAGAGCTAGAGACGAGCACGCCGATGGCGGTAGGCTGCGGGCTTGAGAGCGCGCCGGAGTCGCCGGTCTCGAAGGTCCACAGCACCTCGCCGGTGTCCCGACGCACGGCGCGCAGCTTGCCGTCGGTGCTCGGATGGAAGAGGAGCTCGTCCTCGACCAAAGGCTCGGCGGCGGTGCCGGCGTCGATGCGCCAGCGCGGCGTGCGGTTGCGCAGGTCCAAGGCCACGAAGGGCTCGGAGTAGCCGCCGACGTAGAGATCATCCCCCTCGGCCCGAGGGGTGCCGATGATGTCGGGGTATCTCCCCTCACCAACTCGGGCCTCCCAGATCGGGCGGCCCGTCGTGATGTCCAGGGCGAGCACCGCGCCATCGGAGAAGCCGACGAGGAGCTCATCCCCCACGACGATCGGCGACGGCGCGCCGAAGAGCGTGAGGTCGGACTGCCGGGAGGCGTCCGTGGGCCGCTGGTAGCGCCAGCGCACCTCACCGGAGGAGGCGTCTAAGGCGAAGACGACGCCGTCGACGTTGGCGACGTAGGCGGTGCTCTCGGTCAGCGTGGGCCGCGCGGTGATCGGCGCGCCGCCGAAGTGGGACCAGATCGGCTCACCGCCCTCGACGGCGTAACAGAAGGTGTAGCCCGCGCCATCGACGAACCAGACGCGGCCATCGGCGGCGACGGGCTCGGCCAAGAGCGGCGCCCGGGCCGGGTACTTGACGAGCACCTCCCCTGTGCTCCGCAGGAGCCGGAGCAGCGAGGAGTCCCCGGCGCTGCCGACGAAGATGGACTCGCCGTAAACCGCCGGTCGCACGAGCTCGGTGTGCGTGGCGGCGGTGACCTTGGGGCCGGGCAGACGCCGCGACCAGTCGAGCACGGGGGGGCCGCCGATCTCCTCCTGCGCGGGCAGGCCGGGGCGCTCCGGCGGGGTGAGATCGAAGATCCCCCCAAACGTGAGGAGCGCCAGCCAGGTGGGCATCAACCGCTCCCTGGCGTCGGCGCGGCGGGGGCCGGGCTCGCCGTGGGGACCGCAGGCGCCGCCGGGGCGCCGAGCTCGACGGCGAGATCGACGAGGCGCGGGCTCTCCGGGTAACGCTTGCGCAGCTCCTCCATCGTCTGGAGCGACTCGGGGCCTTTGCCGTTCTGGGCTTGGGCCCGGGCGAGCCCGATGAGCGCCTGCTCACCGAAGAAGCCACGATCGGCGTCCGCCACGGCGCGGTAGTGGGTGATCGCCTCGTCGAGCTTCCCTTCGTCAAGGGCGATGCTCGCGAGGCCGTTGTGGGCCACGAAGCCGAAGACGCCGGAGTCGTCGGCCCCAAGCACCCCCTCAAACGCGGCCTTGGTCTCAGCGTCGCGGCCGAGACGCTGCCACAGCTCGGCGGCCTTGAGCCAGGCCTGGGCGGCTTGGGCGCCGCTCGCGTCCTGGGCTGTCGCCTGGAGCCGACGGGCGCCCTCCTCCAGGTTGGCGACGCGGGTGGCGTCGTTGAGGTCGTCGGCGGGGCCGATGCCCATCATGCTCAGCTCGCTGGGCTTGGGCACACGGAAGTCGATCGCGGCGATGTCCGCCTCGGCCTCCTTCGCGCGACGCTCGGCCCAAGAGTCGTAGAGCCCGTACACCAAGGAGCCCACGAGCACGAAGCCAACGGCCAGCGCGCCGTGTTTCCAGTAGGTGACCGCCCGATCGTAAACCCACATCTGGGCTTGAAACAGGGGATCTTCTTGGGATTGGGGGAGCTCGGACTCTTCTTCTACAGGCGGCTTGGGCGCGTCGGCCACGACCACCTCCTCGGGCGTTGTCTGGATCCGGCAATGGGTAACCGACCACGCGCGGTTTGTGAACGGCGCGCGCGCTGGCCGGGGCGCGTCG
>JBEAVX010000055.1:0-2887 GCA_041160755.1 Pseudomonadota bacterium | reverse complement strand
GGCGTGCCTACGGCTCGCCGAGGGCTACGCGCGGCATGGCGCGCTGTGCAAAGACAACCGCAACGCAGAGCTGGCGTTGAACCTCGTCGCGCTGTCTGAGCAGAGGGGCACGGAGACGCTCATCGTACGTCAAGCGGCCATCGACGTGCTGTGGCTGTTCTGTGGGGCTGCCCCCACCAAGCCGCTGCTGCGCCTCATGATGCGGCTGGCGAAGGACCTCATGGCCCTGGATCCTGGCTACGCCCACTACGCGCTCATCGGCGCTTGGGACATCGCGGGTGACAAGATGCGCGCGGCCGAGCACTTCCGTCAGCTCGGCATCGTCGATGAGAAACGTTTTAAGATGGCCCTTGAAGACTCCTGGCTTCAGGACTTCTTCTTGGGCATCGCGACGCCTCGCTTCTACAAGTCCGCCCGCAAGATGGGCCTCGATCCATTCGAGCTCTGATGTTCCGTCCGCTGCTGTCTCTCTTCGTCCTTCTCACCTCTTGCGCACCTGGGCCTGGTCCCTCCGCGAGCGCGGGCGCTGAGGTGGTGGGTGAGCCCGGGCAGACCTTCTTGCTCGACGGCTCCACGTCCGTGGCCGAGGGCGCCCAGTACACATGGAGCGTGCTGGACGGCCCTGACGCCGCCACCCTGATCGATCCCCACGAGCCCGTGGCCTTCCTGATCCCCGAGGCCGAGGGCGTCTACACCTTGGGCCTGGAGGTGTGTGACGCCGTGGGACGTTGTGAGGCGGCGACCACCCGCGCCATCGTCGGGGCCAAGGCCCGTCAGGCGGCCTTCGGCGGCGCCTCCTTCGGCGGAGGCCCCTCGTTCGGCGGCTTCGGCAAGAACAAGGCGCCCCAGGCCGAGGCCAGCGCGTCCCGCTCCTTGTCCAGCGCCGCGCTCATTCGCCTCGATGGCAGCGCCTCAACCGATCCAGACGGTGACACGCTGCGGTATCGCTGGAGCTTCACGACCCGACCGGCCGGCTCCGCGCTCACCGACGCCGACATTGTGGACAGCACCTCCGCCCTGGCGTCCTTCAAGGCCGACACCTCGGGCACCTACGGCGTGCGGCTCGTCGTGCGGGACGGCTTCACGTCCTCCTCTGACCTTGTCCCTGGCATCGTCGTCAAGGTCGTGGAGGACTCCGACCCCGTAGATGAGGACACCACCGCCCCCCGCTGGGGCGCTGTGGAGGGGGCAGGCGAGCGCTGAGCAGGCCGTCGCGTCGGCGGCGGAGGAGCGGACGCCGTGGGTTGTGGGCGCCGGGCCCCTTGATCCAGAGCTTGGATTGGGGGTTCGCCGTGTCAACGCCGCCGCGTGCGCTCCACGTCCTCCTCATCGGTGAGGATCGCCAGGGTCACCCCGCCGTGCTGGTCCTCGATCAGCCGCTGCGCCTCCTCACAGCCTCGCGCCCAGACGCTCAACCGCTGGCCCGGCGTCTCGGGGCTCCCTGCCCACACGATGGCCTTAAACTCGCGCAGCCGGGTGTTGACGTGACCGGGCGGCGCGTAGATCCGCCGGATGTCGGGCTCGACCCAGACGGCGCAGCGTGTCCCCGCGCCGAGCATGCGCAGGAGCTGGTCGCGGGCGTCGGCCTCGTCCCAGGCCACCACGGTCAAACGTCGGCTAGGGCGTGAGGCGTCTTCAGTCCACACAAACGCGGAGAAGGCTCGGGTGGACAGGCTCATCGGCGCGCGCTCCAGCTCGTGTTGAGCCTGATCTTCTCATCATCGGCGCCCCCGGGCAGCGCCGATCCGCGGAGCGCGCGGTCCTGACGCTTACGACCCGCCGCCCTGCTCACCGCGCCGCCGAAGGCCACCCTCCTCCTTGGCTCCGTGGGGTGAAGGGTGGGTCAGTTGAGCAGGATCCAGAGGTCGGGGTCCATCGCCCAGGCGATCTCCAGCAGGACCACCTGCCCGCGGCCGGTTCCGTCGACGAAGGTCGCGCCCTCATCGAAGAAGGATCCCGAGATCCCTGTGTCCGCGATGATGACCTTGGCATCCCAGCTAACGTTCATGATGGACCAGCCCTCTCCTCCGGCGGCGTCCTCGGCGAGCCGAAGCTGCACGTCGGAGTACACCGCCCGGGAGGTCCCTGTGGGGGCGTCCCCGAAGTTCAGCACCAGGGAGAGGTCCTCGCCACAGGCGCGCAGCTCCTCGGGCAGGTAGCTGTCCACCCGCAGCCAGGCCCCGGGGCCCGGCGTACAGTCCGGCCAGGGGCCCTCCCAGTCCTGCGCGCGGAGCTCCAGGTCCCCCTCGCTCAGCCCGAGCAGGTCCCAGGACAGGTCCACCGGATCGGCCTCCTCGCGCGACACCCGCACGGTCACCTGCCCGCCGCCATGCACTGTGTCGCCTGCGGGGGTGCAGGCCACCAGCCCCACGCTCAGCAGGGCGGCCAGCAGCCGGGGGCTCACTTCTTGGCCTTCGGGCGCTGGCTGTAGCCCACCGCGAGGCCCATGTAGGGCACCACGGCGTTGGTCACGCCGATCTCGGGGGCGAAGTAGACGCTGCTGTCGGCGGGCTTGATGCGCGCGCCTAGACCCGTCGTGATCAGCGGCATCACGATGTTCTCTTGGGTCTCATCGTCTACACCGAACACAAAGCCCGCCGCGACCACAGGGTAGATCTCCGCCGCCCGGTTCGCGCGGATGAACACGCGCCCGTCGATCAGCGGGCCGATGGCCCAGGGCGGGGTCTCGCGCCCGAACACCGAGGGCGGGTTGTACATGTAGGTCACGCGCAGCCCCAAGGCCGTGCTGACGCGGGGGTTGTTGCTGGGGAACTCCAGCCCAGACTCGATGGACACCGGCCAGCCCAGGCCCTTGGTGTCCATCGGGACCGACACGCCGCCGCGCACCCCGAGATACCAGCCCGAGGTGGGCTC
This sequence comes from Pseudomonadota bacterium, assembly GCA_041160755.1. Classification (GTDB taxonomy): domain Bacteria; phylum Myxococcota_A; class UBA796; order UBA796; family CAJQPC01; genus JADKFE01. The sequence goes on along the minus strand of JBEAVX010000055.1, from coordinate 13 downwards.
CTGATCCCAGGGG
>JBEAVX010000048.1:0-7470 GCA_041160755.1 Pseudomonadota bacterium | reverse complement strand
GCCCCGGTCGAGGACGCCGCCCAGGCCCCGGTGCGGCTCACCATCCGCTCGACGCCCGCCGATGTGGAGGTGGTCGAGAACAGCGTCGTCTTGGGGCGCACGCCTCTGACGCTCCCCCTGGATCGTTTCGGCAGCGAGCGCACCTTCGTCCTGCGGGCCGAGGGGTTTGAGGACGCCCGGCTCGTCCAGGGCCCCGCCGACTCCGATCTCACGATTCAGGCGACGCTCACGCCCCTGGCCGCCGCGCCCGCCGAGCCGCCGCCGAGCACCCCCAAGCAGGCCGCCCCGCCCAAGCAGGACGCGCCCAAGACCGGCCCGACGAAGGCGCCTCCCAAAGACGACATGGGCATTCGTAGCCAGAGGTGATCCTTGCGCGCCCCTCTCTCTCTCGCGGCGGCTCTGGCGCTGTGCTCGCCGAGCGTGAACGCACAGACGCTCCCGAACATCGACTACGCTGAAGAGGCCGATCTCCACTTCAACCTGGCGATCAACGACTACCGCGAGGGCGACTACGAGGCCGCGCTGGAGCACCTCCTCCACTCCAACCGCCTCGCGCCCAACCGCAACGTCGTGTTCAACATCGCCCGCTGCTACGAGAAGCTCGGGCAATTTGATCAGGCCTACCGTCATTACGCCGACTACGTCGCCTTAGAGACCGACCCAGCGATGCGGGTCGAGGCTGAAGCGGCGCTCACCCGCATCAGCGGCCAGGTCGCCTTGGTCCGTGTGGAGTCGAACCCCCCAGGGGCGACGGTCTACGTCGATCGTAAAGACCTCGGCGCCCGCGGCGTCACCCCGCTCACCTTGGCCCTGCCGCCGGGCCAGCGCACGCTCCTGCTTGAGCTCGACGGCCACAAGCCCAGCGCCGTGAGCGCCGAGCTGGCCAAGGGCAAAAAAGCCCAGGCCAACGGCAGCTTAGAGCGCATCTTGGGCACGGTGGTCTTGGAGGGCGGGCCCCAAGGCGCCGATGTTCATCTAGAGCGTGAGGACGGCGAGCGCATCGGCAGCTCGCCCGGTGAGCTGCGCTTGCCGCCGGGTCGCCATGTGCTCGTCATCACGATGCCCGGCTATCGCCCCCAGCGGGAGGTGGTCACGGTCACCGCCGACGAGGTCACCCGGACCCCGGTGAACATGGCGGTGCTGAGCGGCGCCTTGGTCGTCAACGCCGTAGAGCAAGGCGCCACCATCAAGGTCGACGACGAGGTCAAAGGGTTCACCCCGGCGGTCATCGAGCTGCCCGCCGGGGAGCACGTCGTGAAGGTCGAGGCCCCAGGCTTCCGGCCCTTTGAGGAGCGTGTGCGGGTGGAGCCCGACGGACGCGCCACGGTGAACGTGAGCCTACGCTCCGTCGCCGAGGTCACCGCCGCGAGCCGCACCCTACGCACCACTGAAGAGGCCCCGGCGAGCGTCTCGGTCATCTCCCGCGAGGAGATTCGCGCGTTCGGTTACCAGTCCGTCGTCGAGGCCCTCTCCGGCCAGCGCGGCGTCTACCCCACCGACGACCTCAGCTACAGCTCCATCGGCGTGCGCGGCTACGCCCGGTCGGGAGACTACGGCAACCGTGTGCTCGTCACGATGGACGGCCACACGCTGAACGACGATCTGCTCGGCGGATCCTACGTCGGCGGCGGCCTCGTCACCGACCTGCACGATCTCGACCGCATCGAGCTCGTGCGTGGCCCAGGCTCGGCGCTTTATGGCTCCAACGCCTTCTTGGGCGTCGTGAACCTCGTGAGCGCCAAAGAGTCCGCCACCCAAGGCCCCCAGGTCGCCGTCACCGCCGATGGCCAGCGCGGCGCCCGGGCCCGGGCCCGGGTCGGCTTGGGCGACGAGGATCGTGGGGCGTGGCTGAGCGCGTCCGGTCAGGTGGCCCAAGGCGGCGACGTGTACTTCCCCGAGTACGCCGCCCTGGTGACCGCAGACGGCGTCATCCGTGGCGCCGACGACAGCCGGGGCGCCACCCTGCACACGAAGGCCTGGACGGGGGATCTCACCGTGCAGGCGTTCTACAACACCTTCAACAAGCAGTACCCCACGGGCGCATTCGACACGATCCCCGGCGACCCCGAGGGCCGAAACATCGACCAGCGCGCCTTCGCCGAGGTCCGTTACGAGCCGCGTCTGGGCGATGTCGGCCGCCTCTACGCCCGCGCTTACCTCGACCAGTACCGCTACGACGGTTTTTACCCCTACGCCGAGTCCGACGAGTACCCCGCCTACACCCTGCATGATCAGTGGCGCGGCACCTGGATCGGCGTCGAGCCTCGGGCGGTGTTTGACCTCGGCACGCTGTTTCAGGTGACGCTCGGCGCCGAGGCCCGGCGCCACCTCTCGGCGACCCTGACCGGCGAGGAGCTCATCGCCGGAGAGAACGAGGCGACCTACCTCACCGAGACGCCGATCCAGACGGTGTTGTCGGCCTACGGCGTCGGCGAGCTCAAGCTCGGCCGGGCGCTGATGGTGTCCCTCGGCGGTCGTTACGACTACTTCACCTTGGCCGAGGTCGGCGGCACCTTCAACCCGCGCCTCGCCATCATCGCCCAGCCCACGGAGAACGACGTCATCAAGCTCCTCGCGGGCACGGCGTTTCGTGCGCCCTCGGCCTACGAGCTGTTCTACAACGACGGCGGGATCACCCAAGACAAGGCCGAGTCGCTCAGCCCCGAGCGGGTGCGCACCGGTGAGCTGGAGTACAACCACCGCTTCTCCGAGGTCGTCACGGGCACGGCGGCGGCCTACTACAACGAGATCGAGTCGTTGATCGACACCCGGGTCATCGGCCTCGGCGAAGAGGGCGAGGTGTTTGAGTACACCAACACCCAAGGCGTCGTGCGCTCGGCGGGCACGGAGATCGAGCTTCGCCGAGACTGGCGCCAAGGCGTGATGCTCGCCGGGCAGACCTCGCTGCAGCGCACCCGCCAGGGCTCCCTCTCCGCGCCCCAAGAGCTGACGAACTCCCCGACGGTCCTCGTCGGCGCCCGGGCGGCGGCGCCCTTCGTCATCCCGGGCAGCACCTTGGCCACCCGGGTTCGGGTCGAGAGCCCGCGCCTCACCTCGGCGAACGAGCGCACCGACTGGGCGCTCTTGTGGGATCTCACCCTCACCGGCGTCGTGCCCTCGACGGGCCTCTCCTGGGGCCTCGGCGCGCGAAACCTCCTCGACTGGCAGCAGACCCACCCCGGCGGCCTCGACCTGCCCGTGGACGCCGTGCCCCAGGCCGGTCGCACCTACTTCGCGACCTTACGCCTGGACCTCTGAGCGGGCCGCGCCCGGCGCGTTACTCCGCCCGAGCGTCGATGCGGTCCACGGCGTGAACCGGCGCGCCGTCGCCTTGCATGAGGTGGGCGATGGCGCTGAGCACGGCCTTGTGCTTCTGCAGGGTGCGCTGGCCCTCGAAGCTCTTGGAGATCACCTGGATCTCGAAGTGCCCGCCGCCACCTTGAACGGCCACCTTGGCGCCGGGGATGGCGGCCTCGATGGCGGCGGTGATGGCGGCGAAGATGTCGCCCTGGAAGTTCGTGGGGTGGTTGCCAGACATGGGGAGCTCCGAGATGGGGATTAAGGCGCTGAGCCGAAGTCGGGGGGCACGGTGACGCCGAGCTGGTCCACGAGGAAGGCCCACTGGTCCACCCACTCCTCGATGGTCTTGGCCGTGGGTTTCCCGGCGCCGTGACCGGCGTTGACGTCTACGCGGATGAGGATCGGCTCGGGGCCGCCTTGGGCGGCCTGGAGCGCGGCGGCGAACTTGAAGCTGTGGCCGGGCACGACGCGGTCGTCGTGGTCGCCGGTCGTGATCAGCGTGGCGGGATAGGCCGCGCCGGGCTTGATGTTGTGCAGAGGGGAGTAGGCATAGAGCCACTGGAACTGCGTCGGGTCGTCCGCCGAGCCGTAGTCGCTCACCCAGGCCCAGCCGATGGTGAACTTGTGGAACCGCAGCATGTCGAGCACGCCGACGCCGGGCAGGGCCGCGCCGTAGAGCTCGGGGCGCTGGGTGATCGCCGCGCCGACGAGCAGGCCGCCGTTGGAGCGCCCGCCGATGGCGAGCTTGGGAGACGAGGTGTAGCCCTCAGCGATGAGGTACTCGGCGGCGGCGTGGAAGTCGTCGAAGACGTTCTGCTTGTTCGCCAAGCGCCCGGCGTCGTGCCACTCTTGGCCGTACTCGCCGCCGCCGCGCAGGTTCGCCACGGCGAACACGCCGCCGAGCTCCAGCCACACCCGGTTCGCCGTGCTATACGCCGGGGTGAGCGGGATGTTGAACCCGCCATACCCATAGAGATACGTCGGGTTTGTCCCGTCCAGCGGGATGCCCTTCTTGTGCACGATGAACATCGGGATCTTCGTGCCGTCCTTCGACGGGTAGAAGACCTGCTTCACCTCATAGGCCGCCTCGTCCATGCTCACCGTCGGCGCCTTCACCAAGGTCGAGGCGTTGTTGAGCACGTCGTAGCGGTAGACCGCGCCGGGGGTCATGTACGAGGTGAAGCTGTAGTAGACCTCTTTGTCTTCGCGTAGGCCCGAGAAGCCCCCGGCGCTGCCCAGGCCGGGCAAGGCCACCTCGCTGAGCTTCTTGCCGCGGATGTCGTAGACCTCCACGAGGCTCTTGGCGTCCTTGAGCCGGGTCACCAAGAAGCGGTCGGAGACGAGGCTCACCGACTCCAGGGGCTCGGCCTGCTGGGGGATGAGCTCCTTCCAGTGGGCGCGGGCGGGCTTCTGGATGTCGATGGCGATGACCCGGCCCCGGGGCGCGCCTTGGTCGGTCGAGAAGTAGAACAGCGGGCCGTCGTTGCCGATGTAGCTGTAGTAGGCGTCAAACTCGCCGATCAGCTCCACGACGGGGCTGTCTGGGGTCTTCAGATCCTTGAGGAACACCCGGTTCTTGGGCTCGGTGCCTTGCCAGTTGGGGATGACCAGGGTGTTGCCGTCTTGGGTGACCGTGCCGCCGAAGCCCCACTCCGGCTGATCGGCGCGCTGGTAGATGAGCGTGTCTGAAGACTGCGGCTCGCCGAGGCGGTGGTAGTAGAGCTTCTGGTAGTAGTTGGCCTGCTCGAAGTCGTTCGGGTCCTTCGGGGGGTCGTAGGCGCTGTAAAAGAAGCCTTTGCCGTCCTTCGTCCAGGAGGCCTCGGAGAACTTGATGTGCTGGAGCAGGTCGGGCAGGTCTTGGCCCGTGGCGACGTCACGCACGCGGAGCTCTTGCCAGTCCGAGCCCGCCTTCGACAACGAGTAGACGAGGTGTTTGCCGTCGTCGCTGGGGAAGGTGCCCGAGAGCGCGACGGTGCCGTCCTCGCTGAGCGTGTTGGGGTCGATGAGCACCCGGCCGCCCTCGTAGGGGCCTGTGCCCACGAAGAGCTGGGCCTGGTTCATCAGGCCGTCGTTGAAGCTCCAGAACCACACGCCGCCCCGGCGACCGGGGGCTGAGGTGCGCTCGAAGTCCCACAGGGCCGTCATCCGGGCGCGGATGGCGTCGCGGCCAGGGATGGCGTTGAGCACGCTGAAGGTCAGCTCGTTCTGGGCGGTCACCCAGGCCTTGGTGTCTTCAGCGTCGGTGTCCTCCAACCAGCGGTAAGGGTCGGACACCTTTGTGCCGTGGTAGTCGTCTACCTGCTCAACCGTCTTCGTGACCGGGTAGCTGAGCCCTCGGGGCGCCATGTCCGGGGGGCTGTCGTGCTTGGGGGTGCAGGCCATCAGCGAGACCATCAGGGTCAGAGGAGTGAGGTGCATCGGCGCTCTCCAGAGTTGACGCGCCTTAACTCGCTTGCGCATCGGTCGGGACAGGGTGAGAGAGCGAAGAGGAGGTGTCTCGGTGCAAACGGCTTCTCTGAGCGTCGCGCGCGCGGCGCTCCTGATCATCGACTGGCAAGAGCGCCTGCACCCCGCGATGGCTGAGGGCGCGCGGGAGTTTGGGCTCAAACAAGCGGAGACGCTCCTCTTCTTGGCGCGTGAGCTGGGCCTGCCCGTGATCGCCACGGAGCAGTACCCGCGTGGCTTAGGCCACACCGTGCCGTCGTTGCAGGTCGCCGAGCCCTTTGAGAAGACCCACTTCTCCGCCTTGGCCGAGCCCGGCTTTGAGGCGGTGCTCACCGGCTTGGGCCGGGATCAGCTCATCGTCGTGGGCATGGAGGCCCACATCTGCGTCGCCCAGACCGTTCGTGATCTCCTCGCGACGGGTCGCCAGCCGTTTGTGGTGGCGGACGCCTGCCTCTCCCGTCGGGAGCTGGACTGGCGGATGGGCTTGGAGCGCATGACCGCGCTCGGCGCCTCCCTTGTCACCGCCGAGGCCGCCGCCTTCGAGCTGCTCGGCCGCGCTGGCACGCCCTTGTTCAAGGCGATCAGCCAGCGCATCAAGTAGGAGACCTCCATGCGCGCCCTCTCCATCCTGCTCGTCACCCTCGTCATGGCGGCCTGCGCGCCCAAAGAGACGCGGCGGCCGGTCACGGCCCCGCCGAGCGGCGGCGAGACCACGACGTCGGGCGGCACGTCCACGACGCCCACCGCGCCCAAACCTCCGCCGGGCCCCGTGGGCAGCGCGCTTGACGCCGATCGCCTCACCGCGCTCCAGGCCGGGCCGTGGGTGGACCAGTTCGGCACCGTGCTCACCTTCCAGAGCCCCGTCGAGGCCGAGCTGGGCGGCAAGAAGGGCTCGGTGATGGGGCTGTTCTGCGATCTCGGCGGCAAGTCCGTGCCGTGCCTGGGCTTGGAGCTGCCGGTGACCGTGGCCGACAAGTCCACGCGCCTGTTGGTCTTGGTCGAGGAGACCCCGGAGACGCTCACGCAGTACAAGGTCGCCGAGCACTACTACGCCATGGGCCCCGTGCCTGGCGGTCAGGTGTTCACCCGCCTGGGCCCGCCGCCCGCCGCCGAGCGTCTTGATGAGCAGGTGCGCCTGATGCTCGGCCGCGACGGCGCGCCCCTGTTCTGTGTGCGTGAGGGCGGCGCGACCTTATCCTGCGGCGGCTACGCCCAGGCTGTTGAGCTGATGCCGCTCCACAGCGGCCTCGTCGAGCGCCGCCGGGTGGTGATGGTCGCCGCCGCGCCGGATCCCCAAGGCTGCGCCTCAGGCCTCACCGTCGCCGGAGAGCTCTCGACCCCCGCCGAGCGCCCCCTGGGCCGGGTCGTGACGCCCACGATCCCCCGGGAGGACCACATGGCCCGAATCACCTCCGCCGTCGGCGAAGGTTTTGAGGTGACCGAGGCGTTCTGGATCGACCTCGACGGCGACAAGAAGGACGAGCTGCTCTTTGAGCTCGGCTTCCCGGCGTCCGTCGAGGGCGTGCCCGCCCGCGCGCTCGTGGGGGTGCTCGACGACGGGCGGGTCACCCGGCTGGCCCAGGTCGAGGCCAAAGACAGCGTCTCCGCCGCGCCCCGGGCCCGCATCCAGGGCGTGATGGATCCGTCGGTGACCGGCGTGCTCTCGGTGCTCATCACCTTCGAGGGCGGCACGCAGTCGGGCTACACCGTGCAGCGCGTGGACAG
>JBEAVX010000538.1:0-2528 GCA_041160755.1 Pseudomonadota bacterium | reverse complement strand
GATGGGCTCAAGCGGTATCTGAGCGAGGGCCGGGGCGCGCGGCTGGCCGCCACCGCCGCGGCGCCGCTGGTGAAGGATGAGGCGGAGCTGCTCACCTTCCGCGAGGACTACCGGGTGCCGGTGTTTATCCCCGCCCAGTTCTCGCCGGGGCAGGTGGTGCGGGGGGTCATCGGGCTCGATGGGGGCTCGACGAGCTCGAAGGCTGCTTTGGTGGACTATGAGACGGGGGAGGTGCTGCTCAAGGCCTATGCGCTCTCGAAGGGCAACCCGATTCAGGACACTCGGGATCTGCTCGCTGAGCTGCGGGACGCCGTGCGGGCCCAGGGCGCCGAGCTGGAGTGTATGGGCTTTGGCGCCACGGGCTACGCCGCGGACGTGCTTGAAGAGTCCGTGGCCGCGGACGTGAACATCGTCGAGACGGTGGCCCACATGATGTCGGCGGTGCGCTATGTGCCCGACGCGGACGTGGTCTGCGACATCGGCGGCCAAGACATCAAGGTGCTCATGCTCACGCCCAGCCGCGACGGCGGGCGCGACGTCAAAGACTTCCGGCTCTCGAACCAGTGCTCCGCGGGCAACGGCATGTTGCTGCAGGCCATGGCCGATCAGCTCGGCGTGCCCCTGCAGGACTACGCTGAGGTCGCCTTCGCCGCGCCGCTGGCGCCGCGCTTCTCTTATGGCTGCGCGGTGTTCCTAGACGCCGACCGGGTGAACTTCCAGAAGGAGGGGTTTCAGGCCGCCGAGATGTTGGCCGGGCTCGCCCAGGTTCTGCCCAAGAACGTCTGGCAGTACGTCGCCCAGGTGCCCCGGCTCTCGGAGCTTGGCCGGGTGTTTGTCCTCCAAGGCGGCACCCAGCGGAACCTCGCGGCGGTGAAGGCCCAGGTGGACTACATCCGCCAGCGGGTGCCCGACGCCAAGATTGTGGTTCACCCTCACTGCGGCGAGGCCGGGGCCATCGGCGCGGCGATGGAGACCCTGCGGGTGGTGCGCCGCCGGGGTAGCTCGCGGTTCATCGGCTTAGACGCCGCGATCCGCCTGGAGTACACCGCGAAGAACGACGAGAGCACGAAGTGTACCTTCTGCCCCAACAACTGCTCCCGCACCTTCATCGACACCCGCACCTTTGACGGCCGCACGAGCCGCTACATCTCCGGCTTCTCCTGCGAGAAGGGCACCGTCGAGAGCAAAGACGCCCTCAAAGAGCTCGCCCGGCGCCAATCCGAGCTGCGCAAACACTTCCCGAACCTCGTCACTGAAGAGGCCGTGCTGGCCTTCAAACACTTCTTCACCCCGGCCCCCCAGCCCGCGGCGGGCAGCGCCAAGGGCGACGTCGAGGTCACCCGCCTGCCGTTTCTGCGGGTGGCCCGGCGGGTGATGCAGCGCGGGTTCCGCCGCTCCCACCGGGATCTTCGTGGGGTGAAGGTCGGCATCCCCCGGGTGCTCAACGTCTACTCCGTGGGCCCGTTCATGCGGACCTACCTGGAGAGCGTCGGCCTGCCCAAAGAGAACGTCGTGTTCTCCCCGCCGACGAGCGAAGAGATGTGGGCTGAAGGTGGCCGCTACGGCTCCATCGACCCCTGCTTCCCGTCCAAGGTCATCCAGGCCCACGTCCACGAGCTGCTCACCCACACCAACACCGACCCCAAGCGTGGCCCGCTCAACTACATCTGGTACCCCTGCATCACCCATGTGCAGAGCTGGGTGCAGCACACCATGGACAACGCCTCCTGCCCCATCGTCGCGGGCAGCCCCAACGTGATCAAGGCGGCGTTCACCAAAGAGGTCGATCTCTTCGCCCGCGCCGGCGTGCAGTATGTCGATGACTCGGTGACCTTCACCGAGCCGAACCTGCTCAAGCGCCAGCTCTTTGAGGTCTGGGGGCCGCGCCTGGGCGTCACTGAAGACGAGAGTGACCACGCCGTCGAGCAGGGCCTCGCCGCGCTCCAGGCCTACGCGGCGCACATGGAGCAGAAGGGCCGGGAGATCCTGGAGCAGGTCGAGCGCGACGGGAAGCTGGCGATTCTGATGATCGGGCGGCCCTACCACAGCGATCCGGGCCTGCACCACGGCATCCCCGAGGAGCTCCAAGCCTTGGGTTACCCGATCCTCTCGATTCGCTCGATCCCCAAAGATCCCGAGTGGTTACGCCGGTTCTTCGGGAAGGACGACCCCCTCGACATCCGCGACGTGTGGCCCGAGAACTACTCCGCCAACTCCGTGCAGAAGGTCTGGGCGGCCCGGTTCGCGGCGCATCACCCGAACGTGGCGCTCCTCGATCTGTCGAGCTTCAAGTGTGGCCACGACGCGCCCACCTACGGCATCATCGACCAGATCATCGGCGCGGCGAAGGTGCCGTACTCGGCCCTGCACGACATCGACGCCAACAAGCCCGGCGGCTCGATCCGCATCCGGGTGAAGACGTATGCCCATCGGCTGAAGCTCGTCGAGGAGGCCCTCGCGGAGCAGGCCCAGGCCCGGGCGGAGCTCGCCCGACGGGTCGCCGAGCGCCGGGAGCAGCTCATCCAGGC
>JBEAVX010000909.1:0-9788 GCA_041160755.1 Pseudomonadota bacterium | reverse complement strand
GTTGATCGCTATCATGAAGAACTGCTGATCGCGGTTGGAGTCGCCCGAGGCGTCGGCGAGGTTGAGCTCCTCTTCGCCGGGCTCAAAGGTCAGGTAGTCGCCCTCGTCGTCGAGCTCGCCGGTGCTGCCCGAGCCGGAGTCGTCGGGGCCCGAGTCATCGGGGCCAGAGTCGTCGGGCCCGGAGTCGTCGGGGCCCGAGTCGCTGTCGCCGGTGGGATCACCGGAGTCGTCGTCGTTGGACCAGGCGTCCTTGGCGGGCGCGAAGTCGTCACCACCTCGGCAGCCGACGCCGAGCGCGAGAAGGAAGAGGACCGAGGGGGCGAGGTACTTCATGTGGGTGGCCTTCGACATCTTGCGTTTGCCCGTCCATCGTCCATCATACACGGCGGCGGGGCTGTTGGGGGCTCTGGCGTGGTCAGTCCTGGCCCTTCGATCGGATCGCTTGACATCTGCTGCGCTCTGGCGCAGGATTCTCGCCTTCCTGGAGGCTCTATGTCCAAGCTCCCCCACCCCACCGCCCTGCTCCTGCTGTCGCTCTTGTCCTGCGACAAAGGCGACGCTGGCGCAGACTCCGCTCCTGTGGCCTGGCGCCCGGATCTCGCCTGCCCCGGGGACGTGGGCTGCGAGAACAACGACGGCGCCTTACGCGCGGGCTTCGGCAAGCAGAGCATCACGCCGATCTGCTACGAGAGCTGGATCGACGTGGACGCCAACGCCGAGTACAACAAGAACACCGACACCTTCTTGGACTGCGGCTGCGACCGGCTCTGCCCAGAGGACGAGGGTTACCCCGGCGCGGACGAGGGCGAAGGGGACGGCGAGTTTAAGGCGATGTGGATGGGCGGCTTCTCGCAGAGCCACCCGGCGATGGGCTCCCACGATGAGCTCTGGGCGCGGGTCGTGATCCTCGACCAAGGCAGCACCCGGGTCGCCGTCGTCTCGTTGGACCTCGTGGGCTTCTTCAACGAGGACGTGGTGAAGGTGCGGGCGCTGGTCGAGGAGGCGGACCTCGGCGTGGACCATGTGCTCATCACCTCGACCCACCAGCACGAGGGCCCGGACACCATGGGCCTGTGGGGGCCGTCGTTCGGGAAGACCGGCTACCAAGAGGACTACGTCGCCTATGTGCGGGCGCAGACGGTGAAGGCGATCGGCGACGCCGTCGGCGCGCTCGCCGAGGTGGGCTCGGTGAAGGTGGGCTCGGCGCTGGTGGCGGACGCGCACCCCCGGGGCCAGGCGAACTTCAGCCGCGACAGCCGCGACCCGGTGATCTTCCCCGACGACGTGAACATCGCGGCCTTCTACGACACGAGCGGCGCGGTGATGGGCTCGATGGTCAACTGGGGCAACCACCCCGAGGCGCTCTCGGACGAGAACTTCCAGATGACCTCGGACTTCGTGCACTACATCCGGGAGACGGTCGAGGGCGGGTCGAGCTGGTCCAACGGCGAGGGTGTGGAGGGCATCGGCGGCACCTGCGTGTTCATTCAGGGCTCCGTCGGCGGCCTGATGACGCCCCTGGGCGTGCGGGTGCAGACCCCGGACGGCGAAGAGTTCAGCGCGTCGACGTTTGAGAAGGCCGAGGCCCTCGGCGTGCAGATCGGCGAGATCGCCCTCGGCGCGCTCACCAGCGCTGAGGCGCTCACCACCCCCAAGCTCTCCGTCGCCCAGACCATCTTCTTCTTCCCCGTGGACAACTTCGGCTTTCAGGCCGCGTTCAACCTCGGCGTGTTCGACCGGCAGCTCTACAACTACGACCCTGACGAAGACATCGACGACGAGAACACCCCCGAGGTGCTGACCGAGGTCAACGTCTTGACCTTGGGTGAGCTGCAGCTCCTCACCGTGCCCGGTGAGCTCTTCCCCGAGATCGCGATCGGTGGTTACGATGGGTCCATGATCGGGACGGATGAGTACAGCCTCATCGACGCCGAGAACCCCAACCCGCCGGACCTCACCCTCGCCCCCGCCGCGCCGTACCTGCGCGACGAGATGGCCGGGAAGCACCGGTGGATCGTGGGCCTCGGCAACGATGAGCTGGGCTACATCATCCCCGAGTATGACTTCATCACCCATCCAGACGCCCCCTACGTCTCAGAGGCCGAAGGCGACCACTACGAGGAGACCAACTCCCTCGGGCCCCGCACTCAGCCGATCTTGACTGAGCAGGCGACCCGACTCCTGGAGTGGTCTCGCTGAGCGCCGCTGAGGACGCCGGAGAAGACCATGCGTGACCTCTACGAGATCCTCGGCGTGCCCAAGACCGCCGATCAGGACACGATCAAGAAGGCGTTCAAGAAGCTCGCCCGCGAGAACCACCCCGACAAGAACCCGACCAAAGAGGCCGAGGCGCGCTTCAAAGAGGCGAACGCCGCGAACTCCGTCCTCGGCGACGAAGAGAAACGAAAGCTCTACGACGAGTTCGGCGAGATGTCTCTGCGCCCCGGCTTCAACGCCGAGCAAGCCCGGGCGTATGGGCGCATGGGCGGCGGTGGCGGCGGCCAAGGGTTCCCCGGCTTCGGCGGCCAAGGCTTCTCCGAGGGCTTCTCGTTTGAGGATCTCTTCGGCGACATCTACGGCGGCGCCGGGCGCGGCGCCCGGGGTCGGCGGGGTCCCCCACAGGGCCGGCGCGGCGCGGACATGCGCACGGAGATCGAGGTCGAGCTGCTCACGGCCCTGCGCGGCGGGGAGATCAGCCTGCGGGTGTCGCGCCCGACGAGCGCGCCGGGCGAGTATGGCGACGAGATCACCACGCTCAAGGTGCAGGTCCCTGAGGGCGTCGATGACGGCCAGGTGATCCGCCTGCGCGGCAAAGGCCACCCCGGGATGGGCGGCGGCCCTCCTGGCGACGTGCTCTTGGAGGTGAAGGTGCTCCCGCACCCGCTGTTGCGCCGAAAGGACCGCGACCTGGAGCTCGACGTGCCGATCACCATCGGCGAGGCCGTCAACGGAGGCAAGATCAACGTGCCGACGCCGTGGGGCGCGGTCAACGTGAACGTGCCGCCGATGTGCCGCAACGGATCGCGCCTGCGCCTTCGGGGCAAAGGGGTGCATGGAGGCGGAAAAGATCCCGGCGATCTCACCTTGGTGCTGCGCCCCACGCCGCCGAGCACACCGAGCGAGCGCGCGAAGGAGCTGGCCGCGGCCTTTGACGCGCTGTACGACAAGGACGTGCGCGCCGATCTCGGCTTCTGAGCGCGGCGCCCTGGGCGCGCCTCTGCTCGGGTGTTGACTTGACTCTCCGGCGAAGCTGTCCTACAACTGGCCGCTTCCCTGGAGGAGATCCCCCATGTCGCGCGCCCCTGTGTTTATGCTCCTGCTCGCCGCCGCCGCCTGCACCGACAAGGCGGAGGACGGCAACACCGATGACAGCAACACCGTCGAGACCTCGGTCTTCGACGAGATCATCACCGTCGATCAGACCGCCGTGGGTGATCTGGCCTGCTGGACGGCGGGCGCTGATCCCCTGAGCCAGACCCCCGATCCGAGCTGCCAGGTGATGGTGGACTTCGTCGGCGAGATCGAGGACTTCGAGAGCGGGGACGAGGTCGGTGACGCCACCTTGGAGCTGTTCTTCTCCGACGCCTACAGCGAAGGCGGGGCCGACTTCACCACCGTCTCCGACACGAGCGGCGCGGTGAGCGGCCAGGCCATGACCTGCACGCCGACCACCTACAAGACGTCCACCGACCCCGACCTGGACCTCACCCGGGACACCTTCGAGGCCCACCAGGTCTGGGGCTTTGAGGCGAGCATCGACGACACCTTCAACTCCGTGTCGTCCACGACCTACCAGGTCATCCCGTCGCTCCTCGGCGTGAGCATCAAGGACGGCATGGGCATCGTGGCGGGCACGGCGTATGACTGCAACGGGGATCCGCTCCAGAACGTGCAGGTCATCGCCCGGGACGCCACCGGCGCCTACCCTGAAGACCAGCGCATCCACTACTTCCGCGATGAGTTCCCCAACCGCGAGCAGCCCTACACCTCCGAGGACGGCCTCTGGGTGGCGATCAACCTGCCCCCCGGCGCGGTCACCATCGAGATGTACGCCTGGAACGGCACGACGCACGAGCTGATCGGCACGACGGACCTCACGATCTTCGGCGACTCGATCAACATCGCGAACATCGCCTACGGCTACTGGGGCGGGGTGTTTTACCCCGACTCTTGCCTCTCGCCTTGCCAGTGAGCGCGAGCTGAGCCAACCCACAGCGCGCTGCCCGGCCCGGGCGGAGGTGACCCATGTTCTCGATCCTTGCCGCACTCTCCCTCCTCGTGACCCCCGCCCAGGCCCAAGATCAGGCCGCGCCCGCCGCCGAGGCGCCGCCGAAGCCCGAGGTGAAGTTCTCCCTCGACGGCTACTACCGCGCCCGAATGCACCACTTCAACGGGATGTATGACCCGGAGAGCTGGGACAACGAGCCCGGCGCCGGGCGCTACACCCAACAACGGCTGCGCCTCCAGCCCGTCGTGGCCTATGGGGACCTCGCCAAGTTCACGATGATGGCCGACATCATGGACGACACGCTGTGGGGCGACAACACCGGCCTCGCCCAGACGCCGCTGTTCGCCGAGACGCCCACCGACGCCACCTTGGCCGGGGTGGCCGGGGCGCCGATCAACGTCAAGCGCGCCTGGGTCGAGACGAAGCTGCCCATCGGCATCCTGCGGGTGGGCCGCCAAGGCTCGCACTGGGGCATGGGCATCTTGGCCAACGGCGGTGATGGCTTCGACGACACCTTCGGCGAGAACCACGGCGGCACCACGTTTGACCGTGTGCTCTTCGCCACCCGGCCGATCTCCCTCGTCCAGGGCATCCGGGGCAAAGAGGATCCAGGCATCCCGCTCACGGCGATCTTCGCCGTGGACCGCCTCGTCGAGGATCCCCTGGAGCAGTACTACGGCTACCAGTGTGACCCGGACGTAGACGACGACGACTCGCGCTGCGACGCTGATGACGACCACGACTACACCGAGCCCCGCGACGCGAGCGACCGCCCGGCGAACTGGTGGACCGAGAACGACGACGACGTGCTGGAGTTCGTCTACGGCCTCTTGTACCGGGGCACGGAGCTAGAGTGGAACGGGGAGCCCGCGGAGCTGCAGCTCGGCGGCTACGCGGTGAACCGCCGCCAGGTCGAGACCGGCAGCAACGTCTGGATCCTCGACGCGTACGGCAAGCTCAACTACCGCTCGCTGTACACCGAGTTTGAGGCGCTCACCATCCAGGGCGACTCCAGCGCGATCACCCTGCCCGGCTCGGTGAACTACGGCGACGGCGACCCGCTGGCCAAGACCGCGTCGATCAGCTCCTACGTCGCCCGGGTGGGCTACACGACGGACCTCTACGGGGCGACCTTCGAGACGGGCTTCGCCTCGGGCGACGACAACGCCTCGGACGAGCGCTTCACGGGCCGGGCGCTGAACGCCGACTACAACGTCGGGCTCTTGCTGTACGAGGAGCTCATCTCTCGGGTGAGCGCCTACACCTGGAGCGAGGCCGCCCGGGGCCTGTGGTCCGGCGGCGGCGTGTACAACTCACGTTACCTCTTCCCCACCCTGCGTTACTCCCCGGTGAAGGACTGGAGCGTGACCGGCGGGTTCTTGGTGGCCTTCCCCCACAAGCCGGACGGCGCGGTGATCCTCACCGACGAAGACGCCGAGAGCCCGATCTTGGGCTGGGAGGCGAACATGGCGGTGAAGGGTCGGCTCAACGACGTGGTGCTGCTGTCGTTTGAGGGCGGCTACGCCCAGCTCTCGGATCGGATGCCCTGGGAGAACGTCGGGGTCACCATCGACGGCCGCGCCTGGACGATCCAGTCCCGCATCGCGTATGAGTTCTGAGCGAGCGGTCACCCTCCTCTGACCGCCTGGGAGCGCGCGTATGGTCCCCCTCGTGATCGGACTTCTGAAGGCCCTCCAGGTCATCATCTTCGTGGACGTGATCGCGTCCTGGGTCTCCCCAGACCCGACGGCCTTCCCCCGGCGCTTCACCCGGCTGATCGTGGATCCCCTCTACGCGCCGATCTACGCTATCCTCGGGCGCAGCCAGCTCGGCGGCCTCGACTTCTCGCCGATGATCATGCTGTTCTTGCTCAACTTCATCGTCGGGACGCTCAACCGCCTGGGGTGAACATGACGTTCTTCCTGCGATCTGCCCTGCTCACCGCCGCGCTCCTCACCTCGCCGCTGGCCGAGGCCGCGAGCCAACAAGACCTCGCCCGGGCCGCGGACGCGAGCCTGAGCGAGGCCGAGCGCATGAGCTCGTTCAACCGCCTGGTGATGGACTTCTCCACCGCCCGGCCGATGCTGGAGGCGACGATCCGCGATCAAGACGCGGACAGCCGCCAGCGCTGGGTGGCCGCCCGGGTGATGGGCCAGTCGAGCTCCAAAGACGCCTTGGCCCCGCTGTTGTTGATGTCCGCCGACCCCCAGCCCGCCATGCGCGCGGCGGCGGCGGCGGCGCTGGGGGATCTTCGCGACGCAGGCGGCGTGGAGCGCCTCTGTGAGCTGCTCAAGGACGAGGCGATCATGGTGCGCGCCGAGGCCGCCACGGCCTTGGGCCGCTGCCGGGACGAGCGCGGCGCCCGGGCCTTAGAGTCCGCCCTGCGGGATCCCACCAACTTTTACCGAGGCTCCTCGCTGTGGGTGCGCGCCCGCTACGTCGAGGCCATCGCCGAGATCGGCCTGCGCTCCAGCGTGCCCGCGCTCGTGGCCTGTTTGGAGGACCGCGACCCCGCCGTCGGCGACGCGGCGCTGATCGCGCTCCGCAAGATCACCGGCATGAACCTCGCTGAAGGCCGCACGCCCGCTGAAGAGAAGGAGGCCTGGCGTCGCTGGGCCGCCGCGCAAAAGTTCTGATCGCGCTCAGACCGTGATGTTCAGCCGCATCACCGTCTTGCCGACGCCGATGGTGTCCCCGGCGCGCAGCCGCGCGGCGCTCACCTTCCGCCCGTTGTGGAAGGTGCCGTTCGTGGAGCCCAGGTCACGCAGGAAGATCATCTCCCGGCCAAAGAGCTCGATGACCGCGTGGCGGCGGCTGGCCTCGGGATCTGAGAGCGGGATCTCGCCCATCTTGCGGCCGACGACGACGTTGCCCCGGGTGAAGCGGAACACCTTGCCCGTGTCTTGACCGGCGACCACCTCGACCAAGGCGTTGAGCCCCGGCGGCAGGCGCAGGTCTTGGCCGATGGCGTCGGCGGCGGAGCCCGTGCGCTCGGGAGAGCCCTTCAGCTCGACGAGCTCCTCTTCTAAGAGCCACGCCAGCTCGGCGTGGGGCGGGTTGGGCTGCTCGGCGAGATCCGCCGCCGTCTCCTCCTCGGTGGAGATGAGGAGCACCAGCCGCGTGTTGCCGACGGTGATCTCCGCGCCGGGCCGCAGGGTGGCCTCGCGGGTGAGGCGCCCATCGACCATCGTGCCGTTCGTCGAGCCCAGGTCGCGGAGCTGCCAGGCCCCGTCCTTAAACTTGAGCTTGGCGTGCTGGCCGGAGATCATCGTGTCGTCGAGGATGAGATCGCCTTTGCTGCGCCCGATGAGCAGCTCGGCGTCTTCAACCAACGGCACGTTGAGGCCCTGTTTGGCCCCGGCGACGATCTTGAGGAAGGCGCGGGCCATCAGGCGGTGCGAGCCTCACGACGGGCGCGGGCGCCGAGCCAATATTTGTGGTACCGGCCTGGAAGCTCGCGGCCCAGGGCCTCGGCGATGAACTCCCCCGCCGAGCAGAGGCGGTCGAGATCGACGCCGGTGTGGTAGCCCATGTTGTTGAGCATGCTCACGAGGTCTTCGCTGGCGGCGTTGCCCGAGGCGCCGGGCGCGTAGGGGCAGCCGCCGAGGCCGGCGATGGAGGCGTCGAAGGTGCGCACCCCGGCCTGGAGCCCGGCGAGCACGTTCGCCAAGGCCGCGCCTTGGGTGTCGTGCATGTGCATCGCCAACGTCGAGAGCGGAAGCCCGCCGGCCTGCATCGCCGCGATCACCTCGCCGACCTGGCGAGGGTTCGCCATGCCCGTCGTGTCGCCCAGAGAGATCTGCTCGGCGCCCATCTCACGCAGGGCGGCGGCGATCTCCACCGCGCGCTCGACGGAGACGGCGCCCTCATAGGGGCAGCCGAAGACGGTGGAGACGTAGGCCCGCACCCGCAGGCCCTCGGCGACGGCGGTGCCGATGACCTCCCGCAAGGCCCCGAGGCTCTCGCGGATCGTGCGGTTCACGTTCTTGAGGTTGTGGGTCTCGGACGCGGACATGAAGGTGGCCACGCCGGAGAGGCCCGCGTCCAAGGCGCGCTCCAAGCCGCGCTCGTTGGGCACCAAGGCCCAGAACGTCGCGCCTTGCACACCACGAAGCGCGCTGAGCACGTCGCTGGCGTCGGCGAGCTGGGGGATCCAGCGCGGGCGCACGAAGGAGGTGACCTCGATGTCCTCGTACCCGGCGGCCACGAGGCGGCGGATCAGCTCGACCTTGGCGTCGGTCGGGACGATCTCACGCTCGTTCTGGAGGCCATCGCGAGGACCGACCTCTACGACCCGTACATGTTCAGTCACCTTCGCCCTCCTACGCCTACTATACACGACGCCGGAGGCGCCGGGAGGTGTCACGCCGCATCAAGCTCAGAGATGCTTGCGGCCCAAGAGGCGGATGAGGATCGCCTTCTGGGCGTGCAGGCGGTTCTCGGCCTGATCGTAGATGACCGAGGCCGGGCCGTCGATGACCTCGGCGGCGACCTCTTCGCCCCGGTGCGCGGGCAGGCAGTGCATAAACAGGGCCTTGGGCCGGGCGAAGGCCATGAGCGCGGCGTTGACCTGGTACGCCGCGAAGCGCTGCACCCGCTCGCGGTGCTCCTCCTCTTGGCCCATCGACGCCCAGACGTCGGTGTACACCACGTCGGCGTCTACAACGCCCTCTTCGACGTCTTCAGTGATCAAGACCGCGCCGCCGGAGCTCGCCGCGAGCTGCCGGGCGTGGGTGACGATCTCCGGGTTCGGCGCGTAGCCCCGGGGGTGCACGACGCTCACGGTCATGCCGAGCTGCGCGCCGCCGTAGAGGAGCGAGTGCGCCATGTTGTTGCCGTCGCCGACATACGCGAGCTTGAGGCCCGAGACCCGGCCCAGCTTCTCTTGAATGGTGAGCAGGTCGGCGAGCACCTGGCAGGGGTGCAGGAGATCGGTGAGGCCGTTGATCACCGGCACGGTGCTGCTCGCCGCGAGGTCGAGGAGGTCTTGGTGGGCGTAAACCCGCGCCATCAGGCCGTCGCAATACCGCGAGAGCACCCGCCCGGTGTCGCGCAGCGTCTCGCCCCGGTGAAGCTGGATGTCTTTGGGGCCCAGGTAGACGCCTTGGCCGCCGAGCTGGAAGATCCCCGCCTCAAAGCTCACGCGGGTGCGGAGCGAGGGCTTCTGGAAGATCATCGCCAAGGTCTGACCACGGCAGGCGCTGGCGAAGGCGGGGGGGTTGAGCTTGACCTGTCGGGCGATGTCCAGGAGCGCGCGCAGCTCCTCTGGGCTCTGGTCCGCCAAGGACAGGAAGTGTCTGACCATCGATTCACCTCTCGGGCGCTCACCGGCAGGGGCCGGGGCGAGGTCCCGAGAGTTAACCGGATCTGGGGGCGTCTGCGGCGCTTAAGCGCAGACGACTTGAACCAGAGGGAAACGCGCGCACCCTTCAGCTCATTGGGGAAGGGGTCGAGTGACGAGAGAGAGGGAGCTGAAGGATGCGGCGTACCCCTGAACACCAACGTTGTGTCCCGCTGGCAAGATCAGTGTACTCAGCTCGTAGAGGGAACGCAACGGGTT
>JBEAVX010000887.1:0-4100 GCA_041160755.1 Pseudomonadota bacterium | reverse complement strand
GCGATCTGGCTCGACTGGTGGGCGTCTAAGGCGCTGTTGCCCGACGCCAAGGAGGTGTCGATGGCGCTCATCAGCCCGGCGGCGGACTGGCTCGCGGCCTGGTTTGACGCGGCGGCGGACTGGTCGAGCTGGGCGACCATGCTCGTGTAGTGCGTCTCAAGCTGGGTGCGCGCGGCCGTGGCGGCGCTGGCGACGCCCTCTAGGTCGCGGGCCTTGTTCGCTTTGGCGGCGTCCGCCTGCTTGATCGCCTCGTCTTGGAGCCCCTTCTGGTAACCCTTGCCCACCTCGCGGGCGGCGTTGGCCCGGGCCTCACACTTGTTGTCGGTGACCGGGCCGTCGAGGAAGCTGTCGTCGCGGTTGATCTTCTGGCTGAGGTAGCCGCTGGCTTTGCCTTCAGCGCGGGCGAGGGCCTCGCCGCCGACCTGCACGCCGACCGCGCGGTAACGCTGATCGGCCGAGGCGTAGGCGGCCTCGATGGCGGCGCGCTGGGCGGCTTCAGCGGCGTCAATCTGGCCCGACGCGGCGGACTTGTCGCTGAGCAGGGTGGCCTTGGCGCCTTCGGTGGAGGCGGCGATGCTCGCCAAGGCGGCGCTGAGCTGGCCGGAGACCGAGGCGCGGCTGGACTCGGCCTGGGCGGCGATCTGGCTGCGGGCGGCGGCGACGGCGGCGGCCACGGTGGCCTTCTGCGTCTCGGCGGCGGCGGCGACCTGGGCGCTGGCCTCTCCGGCGGCGCCCTGGATGCGCCCGGTGACCTCGTTCGCCATGCCCGCGAGGCCCGCGGAGTCGCCCTGGCGCGCGGAGAGGAACCCGGCGGCGGCCTCAGCGTTCTGGGCGCGCATCTCGGAGAGGATGCCGTAGACCTGCTCGATGGCCTCGGGGGGCAGCTTGCTGGCGTCGATGCCGTTGGCCTCTAAGGAGATGTCTCCATAGGAGACATTGTCCACGGAGGGCATGGCGTCGGCGGGGTTGAGGCTCGGGCCGACGCTGAGGCCGGGGCCTTGGGGCGTGGGCACGTCCACGGCCGGGGTCTCGGGGGCGGCGTCGGTGACCTCGGCGCCGTCCTCTTCGCCGCCTTGCACCTCGGGGGACTCCTCCTCTCCGGGGCCCTCGTTCTCGGTGACCGCGCCGATCTCTTCAGCGCTCTTGTCGCCGTCTGCGGCGTTCTTGGTCTCCTCCTCAGTGCCTTCGGTCTGCGGAGCCTGGCTCTTGACCTCGGGCTCCATCTTGGTCTCGTCGCCCGGCGGCACGCCGTCGCCCTCGCCGTCCCCACCGCCGCCGCCGACGGCGTCGGTCTTCGTGGGATCGACGGTGTCGAGGCCGCCCTCACCTTCTTCTTCACCGACTCCGCCGGAGCCGAGGGGACCACGAAGCTGCTCTTGCAGGAAGGAGTTGTCTTGCTCCTGCCCGGTCGGCAGGAGGTCGACGTCCTGGTGGTTCTGGTGGTCGTTGGCCTGGACGGTCGGCGTCGCGCGGCGCCGAGAGGGTGAGGGCATGAGGGTACTCCTTGGCCCGTACTTTAGCGGGAGTCGTCGGAAATCAAAGCGAAAAAATGCCAGGATGATCGCAGAGTTGCTACGCCATGTCGCTCACAGCGATTGAGCGTAATTCGGCGCCGCCTGGGGCTGGGGAAGCGCGCTGTAAACCGCGAGAGCGCGGATTCACGCGGCGCTCAGACCCCCGTCATCCAGCTCCCGAGCGTCTCCTCGGCCTCGGTGAGGCGGCGCACGGCCTCGGGCACGCCGAGGCGCTCCCATTGGGTGCGCGCGAGGGTGTACAGCGCGCGGGCCTTGTCTGGGCGGCGGAGCTTCTGGGCGCGCTCGGCGGCGAGCTCCATCGGGAAGGCGATGTCTTGCTCGGCGATCTCGCTCGACTCCACGGCGCGGTGGACCCGGCGGTAGAGGGTCTCCCACTCGGCGTCGTCGGGGTGCATCGCCGCGAGGCGGAAGCCGTCGAGGAAGAAGCGCAGGGCGTGGCCGCCGCGACGCTCGACGTCGGGGGCGATGTGCTCGAAGTGGCGCTGGGCCTCCTCGAAGCGGTCGCGGCCCAAGAGCACCTGCCCCAAGTTGAGCTGGGGCACGAGCACCTTGGACGAGCTGAGGCGGCTGTAGAGGGAGATCGCCCGGCGGTAGGTCATCTCGGCGAGATCGAGGCGGTTCTGGTAACGGTGCAGCTCGCCGAGGTTGTTGAGGCACTCGGCCTCGCCGAGCAGGTAGCCGACGCGGCGGAAGGAGCTGAGGCCGTCTTGGTAGAAGCTCTCGGCGATGTCGTAGCGCTGGCGAGAGACGGCGAGGCTGCCCAGGTCGAGGCGCACACGGCCCACAGTGCGCCAGCTCCCGACGCTCTCGGCCATGACCCCGGCCTCTTGGAAATACTCCTCGGCCTCCTCCAGGCGACCCATCGCGCGGGCGACGCGGCCGAGCTGTTTGGTGCAGCGGGCGACGCCGTCGAGGTCTTTTCGGTCGCGCAGGAGCTCCCGGGCGTCGGTGAACGCCGACCAAGCGTCCTCCCAGGCGCCGGTGTCCAAGAGCGCGCGGCCCCGCAGGTAGAGCCCCCACGGCAGATGAACACGCCAGCCGTACCGCCGGGCGTACTCGACGATCTTCTGGCTGTAGCGGGTGATCTCTTGGATGAACCCCCGGTCGATGCCGACTTCAGCGCGGGCGAGCCACAGCAGGCCCCAGCGGGGGTCGTCATCGGCGGCGCCGACGGAGCGCAGGGCGTCCTCCCACAGCTCCAAGAGCCCGGCGGCCTCGTCGGGGCGACCGGCGCGGAGGTGGGCCTCGACGGCCTCACGCACGGGCTCGATGGCCTGTTCGGGCTCTCCGGCGCGCATCCGCAGCACCGCCACCCGCGCCCGGTCTTGTTCGCGGCCCCGGGCTTGCAACATCGCCGCGCAGGCCCGACGCCAGCGCGCGGCGCGGTGGGCGCGCTCGGCGTCGATCTCCAGGCACTCGCGCAGCATGGCGTGCACAAAGGCGAAGCCGCCCGCGCGGCGCTCGATGACCGCCTCCTCCAAGAGCAGCTCGTCGATGCGCGGCGGGAGCTCCAGCCCGGCGAAGGCGCAGGCCTCGATCCAGTCCAGGCGCTCGACGTGAATCTCGCCCATCACCGCCGCGACCTCCAAGGCGAGGCGCACGGGCTCACCCCGGCGGGCCTGGAGGCGGTCCATGCGGGCGCTCCAGCGGGCGTGGATGTGGTTGGGGAGCGCGTCGGCGGCGCCGTGGCGCAGGTGATAGCCGCCCTCTCCGGCGCGTAGGTAGTCTCGTTTGGCCCACTCGCCGACGAGCTCAATGGCGAAGGCCGGGTTGCCCGCCGAGCGCCGGGCGACCTCGGCGGAGAGCGCGTCTTCGAGGTTGAGCAGGCTGTGGACCAGCTCAAAACGCACGTCGACGGGCAAGGGGCCGACGCGCTGCTCCTCGACGAGCCCCCGCACACGGAGCGCCTCGACGGCCTGGGCGGCCTCGGGGGACTCGGCGAGGTCCTCGTCGTTCGCGGTCATCACGATCACGGCGCCGCAGGGGCCCGACACCGCGCCCTCCAAGAGCGGGCGGATCAGCTCAAGGCTCGTCGCGCCCCACTGCACCTCGTCCAAGGCGATGACGACGGGGCGCACGACGCTCAGGTTCACCGTCGCCGTCAGCAAGGCGTGGTCGTGGAACGGGGTGCGCTCGCCGTTGAGGGCCTCGGTCAACAGCGACGCGCTGACCTTGCCGTCGAGCTCTTGGGCGCGGATCCACTCGGCGAGGCGGCGGCGCTGCTCGGTGTCCGAGAGCGCCTGCACCCGCAGGCGGCGGGCCAAGGCGTCGGCGAAGGAGCTCGTGTCGCCTTGTTTGTGCTCCACACGGAGCAACGAGGCCTGGCCCAAGGTGTAGGCGCGCTCGGCGAGCCAGCCCGCGAGGCGGCTCTTGCCGAAGCCCGAGGGACCGCTGAGCAGCACGCAGCGCACGCCGCCCTGGGCGACGACGGTGAGCAGGGACGACCACAGGCCGTCACGCTCGGCCTCACGGCCCAAGAGCGGGATCGGGCGCAGGCCAAACAGGCCGAGGCCGACGGTGCGGACCAAGGGCGGGGCGCCGCGGGGGCCACGGCGACGCCAGTCC
>JBEAVX010000883.1:0-6795 GCA_041160755.1 Pseudomonadota bacterium | reverse complement strand
GTTGGAAGGGTGGAGGGGGCTTGAGGTCAACCCGGGGCGCGTCGCCATCGGTGAGGCAGAGCACCCGGCGGAACACCGTCGGCTCGTTCACCGACACCCCGCCGTCGTTGTTGACCGACTGAAACTCGTGGAGGCTGTGCTCCAAGGCCCCGGAGAAGTGATCGAGGTTGTAGCCACGGGGCCCCCCGCCGCAGACCGCCTCGTCCAGCCGCCACTCCCCGACGCCTTGAACGTGAATGTCTCCATTGGAGACATAGCCCTCGGCGTCGGTGGAGACCACCCAGCGGGCGCGGGTGTTGGCGCAGGTCGGCGGCGCGGCCAGCTCGGCGCCGCCAAACCAGGAGTGGTTGATGATCTCGCCGACGAGGCGCTCCTTGTCGTCCTCGCTGCGGCGGAGGATCAAGGTCCACTCCGTCCACTGCTCCCGCTCGGGGCGGAAGGTGTGGGCCTTCCAGGTGCCGGTGATCGGGTCGTCACACTCCGCCGGGGGCGGCAGCCGGGCGCGCTGCTCGGCGACGGTGGCCGGGGCGATCCGGGGCAAGACGAGGAGCGCGGCGGCGAGGCCGAGGCCGATCACCCGCCGGGCGTGGTCGGGCGCTCGTCGTGGCGCGATCTCGGGAGATGCGGAGCCTGTCGTCACGGTGCTTACTCTATCTCTGCGCGGCGGCCTTCGTGTGAGCCGCCGCCCCGCCTGCTGCGCGAGAACGGTCTACGCCGTCAAGCCCACGTCGATTTCTTGCGCGGGGGAGCCCGCGTGGGTAAAAACGGGGCGATCCAGCCACACCCCCCGGAGGAAGACCTATGGCCAGCGAGACCCGGCTGTCCCCAAACAACGGCATCGCCTTTCTACAAGGCTTCCTCGCGCGACCGAAGGAGGTCGGCTCGATCATCCCGAGCTCTCGGTTCTTAGAGAAGAAGCTCGTCGACATCGCCGGGCTCGCCACGGCGAAGGTGGTCGTTGAGCTGGGCCCGGGCACCGGCGGCACCACGGAGGCCTTCCTCAAGGCGATGCCCCAAGACGCCAAGCTCCTCGCCATCGAGATCTCCCCGGAGTTCGCCCGCCGCCTGCAAGAGCGCTTCGACGACCCGCGCCTCATCGTCTGGAACGGCAGCGCCGAGCACATCCTCCAGGCCCTTGAGGAGCACAAGCTGGAGAAGGCCGACGCGATCCTCTCCGGCATCCCGTTCTCGACGATGCCCAAAGAGGTCGGCGTGAACATCCTGCGCTCGATCCGGGAGTCCCTCACCCCCGGCGGCTGCTTCGTGGCTTACCAGTTCCGCGATCACGTCGAGAAGCTGGGCACGCCGGAGCTCGGCCCCGCTGAAGAGTTCTCTGAGGTGCGGAACATCCCGCCGGTGAAGATCTTCCGCTGGCGCCGCTGACGCCCTCCGCCGCGCCGCTGGCCGAGCCTCCCCCCTGAGGCTCACCAGACGCGGGATACTGGGCCTCAATGAGCCCGGCCTCCTCCCCGCACCGCACCCCGCTCCCCCAGGGCTTCTGGCTGTTCCAGGGCGGGCTCTGGCTCACGCTCTCGGTGCTGTTCGGCCTCGGCCTGCTCTCGCTGCTCCGGCATGTCATGGACGTGCCGATCTCCGAGGCGATGTGGCGCACCTTCGCCATGGGCGGGACGGGGTTCTTGGTCACCAGCGCCCTGGTGCCGGGCCTGCGGCGCCTGGTCGATCAGCCACGGCCCATCGCGCAGACCGTCTCCCACGTCCTCGGCGTCTGCCTGCTCGGCGCCTTGCCCTGCGCCGCCGTGGCGTTCTTGGTGCGGCCGCCGCCGGTCTTCCGCGAGCGAGGCCCCGGCGGGGGCGATCACGGCCCCGAAGGTCGGCCCCCGCTGGTGGGTGAGCTGCTCTTCCCCGGCGTGCCGTTCTTGATGCTGCTCATCGCCTGGTCGGGGCTGTTCTTGGCGATCATGTCGAACCTCCGGGCCCAGGCCGAGCAGGTCGCGCTGCTGGCGATGCAGGCCCAGGCCACCGAGGCCCGCCTCGACAGCCTGCGCCAAGAGCTCAACCCCCACTTCTTGTTCAACGCGCTCAACTCGATCTACGGCGCCGTAGACGAGGACCCGGCCCGGGCCCAGCAGATGATCCTGCGGCTCTCCGAGGTGCTGCGCTACAGCCTCCGTCGCGGCGCGCCGCTCGTGCCGCTGGCCGATGAGCTGCCCATCGTGCGGGCCTACCTCGACATCGAGCGCACCCGCTTCGACGAGCGCCTCATCGTCACCGAGGAGGTCGCCCCCGCCGCCGAGGGCCTGCTCTTGCCGCCTCTGGCCCTGCTCACCTTGGTCGAGAACGCCGTGAAGCACGGCATGAGGTCGAGCCCGATGCCCCTGCGGCTGCGGCTGGTCGCGAACAACGAGGGCGGCGCGCTGCACCTCGTCGTGCGGAACA
This sequence comes from Pseudomonadota bacterium, assembly GCA_041160755.1. Classification (GTDB taxonomy): domain Bacteria; phylum Myxococcota_A; class UBA796; order UBA796; family CAJQPC01; genus JADKFE01. Next base: position 4,398 of record JBEAVX010000883.1, on the reverse strand, counting down.
CCGGCGCCTTGGCCGCCCAAGACCGCGACGGCGCCGTGGGCCTCAAGAACCTGCGCGAGCGCCTGGAGACCCTCTTCCCCAAGCGCCACCACTTCACCCTCACCCAAACCGACGACGGCGAGGTCCAGGCGAGCCTCGTCACGCGACCGGAGGCGACATGAGCCTACGAGTGTTCTTGGTAGACGACGAGCGCCTCGCGCGTCAGGCGATGCGGCGGCTGCTCTCGGCCCATGACGACGTGGAGATCGTCGGCGAGGCCGACAGCGCGGCGGCGGCGCTCCACCAGCTCAAGGCGATCACCGCCGATCTGGTGCTCCTCGACGTCGAGATGCCCGGCGGCTCGGGCTTTGACGTGGTGACCCAGCTCAGCGGCGCGGCGGACGTCATCTTCGTCACCGCCTGGGACCACTACGCGGCGAAGGCCTTCGACGTCGAGGCCCTGGACTACGTCGTGAAGCCCGTGGACCCCGAGCGCCTGCGCCGGGCGCTCCAGCGGGCCCGGCAGCGCCGCGCCGAGCGTGGGGACTCCGACGGCCGCCTCCGCCTCGACCAGCTCCTCTGCCTGCCCGTGCACAACGGCGTGCGTTTTTTCCGGGTGCGGGACATCGGCTGGATCACCGCCGCCGACGACTACTCCGAGCTGCACCTCTTCGACGGCACCGCCTTGTTGTCCACCACGCCGCTCAAGGGCTGGGAGGCGCGGCTGCCCGAGGACTACGCCCGAATCCACCGCTCGACCATCGCGCTCATCGCCGCCGCCGAGCAGGTCGTGCGCGGCCAAGGCGACGCCTGGGAGGTGCGCCTCAAGGGGGTGCGGGAGCCCCTCGCCATGAGCCGCCGCTACGCCGCCGCCTTACAAGATCGTCTGGGCCTAGGGGGCCGCTGAGGCCACTCGGCCTCAATTGGGCGAAACAGGGTGAAATATTGGGCTACTGTCCCTTTACACCCCTGTCTCCAAGGATGGAGCGCCGATGACCCTTGCCCCCCTTCGCCTCAGCCCCTTGCTGCTCACCCTGCTCGCGTTTGGCTGTCGTTCCGACGACAAAGAGGTCATCGAGACCGGCCTCGACACGGCCCCCGTGGTCGTCGATGAAGACGGCGACGGCTTCTCCGGCGAGGACGACTGCGACGACAACGACGCCGCGGTGAACCCCGGCGCTGAAGAGCTCTGCGACGAGCTGGACAACAACTGCGACGGCGCCGTGGACGAGGGCGTGCTCTCGACCTTCTACGCCGACGGCGACGGCGACGGCTACGGCGTCTCGGCCTACACCGTCGAGGCCTGCACCGCGCCCGAGGGCTACACCGAGGCCACGGAGGAGGACTGCGACGACGGCGACGCGGCGATCTACCCCGGCGCCACTGAAGACGACTGCCTCGACCCGACCGACTACAACTGCGACGGCTCCAGCGGCCTCACCGACGGCGACGGCGACGGCTTCGCGGCCTGTGAGGAGTGCGACGACGCCACCCGGTCGGTGAACCCCTCGGCCACGGAGATCTGCGACGGGATCGACAACGACTGCAACGGCGAGGCCGACATCGGCGCCGTAGACGCCGAGACCTGGTACCAAGACGCCGACGCCGACGCCTATGGCGACGCCGACTTCGCGCTGGAGTCCTGCGAGGCCCCGGAGGGCTACGCCGCCCTCTCCGGCGACTGCGACGACGCCGAGCCCGCGATGAACCCCGGCGCGACCGAGCTCTGCGACTCCTTGGACAACGACTGCGACGGCGTCGTGGACGACAACCCCAGCGACGCCGCGACCTGGTACAGCGACCGCGACAGCGACGGCTACGGCGACCCTGCCACGGGCAAGGCGAGCTGTGAGCAGCCCGCGGGCACCGTCGAGAACGACGGCGACTGCAACGACAAAGAGGCCTTGGCCTGGGACGGCGCCACCGAGGTCTGCGACGAGGTCGACAACAACTGCGACGGCGCCACCGACGAGGGCGTGACCTCGACGTATTACCTCGACTCCGACGAGGACGGCTACGGCAACCCCAGCCGCAAGGTCGCCGCCTGCGACGCGCCGGACGGCTACACCGACAACTCCGGCGACTGCGACGACACCGAGGAGCTCGCCTGGACCGGCGCCACCGAGGTCTGCGACGAGGTCGACAACAACTGCGACGGCACCACCGACGAGGGCCTCACCACGACGTACTACCTCGACGCCGACGAGGACGGCTACGGCAACCCCAGCCGCAAGCTCGACGCCTGCGATGTGCCCGACGGCTACACCACCAACTCCGGCGACTGCGACGACAAGGAGCCCCTCGCCTGGACCGGCGCGAAGGAGGTCTGTGACGACGCCGACAACGACTGCGACGGCTCCACCGACGAGGGGGTCACCTCGACCTGGTACCTCGACTACGACGGCGACGGCTTCGGCCGCGCCTCGGGCTCGGTGACCGACTGCACCGCGCCGTCGAGCCTTTACGTCGCCGACGGCGACGACTGCGACGACACCGACGTGGCGTTCTACCCTGGCGCCACCGAGGGCTGCGATGGCTACGACTACGACTGCGACGGCGACGTAGACAACGACGGCGACGGCGACGGCTACTCCGACGTGACCTGCGGCGGCAACGACTGCGACGACGCCGACGCGGCGATCCTGCCCGAGCCCGGCGCGGGCTGCGCGGTCGGCGCGACCTGCCTCGACATCCTCGCCGACGGCTACACCACCGACGGCGTGTACACCGTAGACCCCGACGGCTACGGCGCGGGCGACGACCCCCACGACGTCTACTGCGACCAGACCACCGACGGCGGCGGCTGGACCCGGGTGTATTACCAAGACAGCCAGCTCGGCGGCTTCTTCGCCGTCGGCGAGTTCGAGAAGAACCGCGCCGACCCCACGAACTACCGCTACGCCATCCTCAAGGATCTCGAAGACTACCGCCGCGGCGGCGAGATCGAGTTCTTGATGCGCTGGCCGGGCCACACCACCTACACCCTCGCGATGCAGTGGGCCCAGACGAGCAACCCCGTCACCGACACGGCCGGGGCCATCCCGACCGGCTACCGGGCGATCAGCATCCCCTACACCTCGAACGGCTGGTCCGCCGGGCTCCAGGCGAGCTACTCCCCGTCGGTGTCGATGCTGGACGGCACGATGAGCCCGCTCGGCAACTGGTACTACGCCGTCGGCACGACCTACTGCTGGGGCAGCACCTCCACAGGCTGCCAGCCCGCCCCGTCCGGCGGCGCGCACATCGCCGAGCTGCTCGTTCGCTGAGCCTCAACACCAGAACGGAAAAGGGGTGGATGAGGGTTTGGGCCTCATCCACCCCATCCGGTCGGAACGCCCGCCGGACCCACCGCGCCGAGGGGTGTGCGGGGCCATAAAGCGCGTCCCTGGGGGAGCCAGGAGGGCCGAGGTCAGGCGCCTCGGCCCGGCGGGGGCCTCTGTGGCGACCGCGGCCAAGGCAGCGGTCGAGGGGGAGGTGATTCAGAGAGCAGATCGAGGAGGGCGAGGCCCACGAGGGCGGCGAGGGTGTCAGCGAAGCGCGCGTTCCGATCAGCGGGTTGACCACACAAAACCAGGGGAACGACCTGGACCCGTCCGGGGGAGCACCCCGGCGCCGCGCTCGGCGGAGCGAGGGGCCACTTCTACCTGCCTCCGCCCCCATCGGTCAAGGTCAAGATCCAATGAAACGCGGCGATCATCGCCCGCTCTTGACTTGTCCCCTGTCCTGGGGGTGAGCTGTGGACAAGCGGATCTCGACAGATCGAAGCCTGCCTTTGAGGCCCGTTTTCGATCGGTGGATCCTTGTGGATCGCCGCGCGAAGGCGCCGTTTACGGTCCCAAACCGATCTGCGACTTACTCAAAATTGCCTTGATCTTCCCCAGCTTGTGGACAGAGCTGTGGAGCGTCTTGTGGAATCCTCACCGCGTGGCGGGTATGGAGCGCGGGTGAAGACCCTTCGTGAGCTGATCCTCGGCAGCCCCGAGACCCTGGATGGACCAGGACTCAGCCGGGCGCTGCGCCGGGGCGACGCGCCGCTGCGCGCGCGGGCGGCGCGGGCCTTGGGGGGCCGCCCCGAGCCCGAGGCCGCCGCCGCCTTGGTGGACGCCCTGCGCGACCCGGCGCCCGGGGTGCGCAAAGCGGCGGCGATGGGCTTGGGCCAGCTCGGGCAGCCCCTTCACGCCCCGGCGCTCCTCGACGCCTTACGCCGTGAGCGGCGGGTGACGCCGCGCCTCGCCTTGGCCGCCGCCTGGGCGCGCTGCGGCGGAGACGCGCAGGAGGCGCTGCGTTTGGCCCTCGTCCCGGCCCAGCTCCGCGTGCGCACGGCCCGGGGCCCACGGGAGCCCGAGGCCGCCGCCGGGTTCGGCCCCGACAACCTCACCCGTGAGCTCCTGCGCCTCTTGAACCCCGACTGGATGAGCC
>JBEAVX010000827.1:0-6785 GCA_041160755.1 Pseudomonadota bacterium | reverse complement strand
TGGAGTCATCGTCCTGGTTGAAGAGCTTGGCCTCGACCTTGCCTTGGGCGTAGGACTCGCCGCGCGTGACCCAGTTGTCGGCGGCGGTGTTGCCGCCGTATCCCTTGAAGTCAACGCCCTGCACGTTGTCGTCGGTGAGGGTGTAGACGACCCCGTCGGCGACATACCACTGGTCGCGGCTGTACCCGCCCTTCCAGCCGTCCTTGTTGCCGACGAGGTAGCCGTCCGAGCCAAAGTCATCCACGGACCAGAGCTCAATGCTGCCCGCCTGGGCGGGGGCGACGGTGAACAGCGACAACAGCGCGAGGGAGGACAGCATCGAAGGCTCCTGGGTGCGAAGGCTGAGGCGCGGCGGTGACGCGGCGCGGATCGTCGAGCAGTATGCCCTAAACCAGCCAGGGTTGGCTGGGATGCTCAGCGCTTCTCCGCGTACTCCGCCTCAAGGGCGTTCACCATCTCCGTCACTTGGGCCCAGCAGGCCTTGGCGTAGTCCTCACCGTTTGGGTAGAGCGCGGGGTCCAGCGGCGGACGAAAGCGCGCGCGGACCGTCTCGCCGAGGTGTACACCCCGGAAGGGGACGCCCACGACGCGCTCCGTCCCCCACAGCGCGGCGGGGACAAGAGGTATGCGGTGCTCCCAACACGCCTCCAGCATCGCGAGGTGGATCTTTTCACGGAGTTTGCCATCGCGGGTGCGCGTGCCCTCGGGGTAGATGTGCAACGGCACGCCCTGCTTGAGCAGGTACAGGCACTCCTCTTTGGCGCGTCGGCGTCCCTCAGCGTGGTTCCGGTTGAAGAACACCGCGCCGCCGAGGTAGCCCAAGACGCCCATGATCGGGGTGAAGAACACCTCACGTTTGGAGAGGCCCTCGGCGCGGGCCGCCCAGATGAGCGTGATGACGTCCACCCAAGAGCGGTGGTTGGCGACGACCATGTACGGCTGGCCGAAGGGGATGTGCTCACGACCCACGACGTCGAGCTCAGCCCGCAGGGCGTAGCGGAGGATGCCGTAGGAGGCGCCGGTGTTTGTCCACCAGATGTAGCGTTCGCGGCGTCCGCGCGGCACGACGACGAACGGCAGCGCAGGGATCAAGAACGCGGTGGAGATCGCGCCAGCGATGACCGCGCCGACCAAGGCGTTGAGGTAGGGGACGAGTCGCATCGAGGCCTCTGTTTACCACGTCTGACGCGACTGAGGCAGGGTCAGGGGGTTAAGAGACCCGTCTGGAGGTTCGCCGCCATGATGGAGCCCACAAACGTTCAGGCCTTAATCGAGGCCAAGATCCCCGACTGCCAGGCCATCGTCGCCGATGAGGCCGGAGACAAAGAGCACTTCTCCGCCGACGTCATCAGCCCGGCCTTTGAGGGCCTCAGCCGCATCCAGCAGCACCAGCTCGTCTACAAGGCGCTGGACGGCCTGGTGGGCGGCGCGATCCACGCCCTCGCCCTGCGCACCTGGACCCCTTCCCGCTGGGCGTCCCGCGCCTAACTTCCCCGTTCTCTCGCCTCGCCTCCCCCTTCGCCGGAGTCTTTATGAGCAACAACCCCGTGCATGACTTCATCCGCGAGCTGGTCACCAAGGACCGCGTCGTGCTGTTTATGAAGGGCACCAAGTTTTTCCCCCAGTGCGGCTTCTCCGCCCGGGCCATCGAGATCCTCAAGCGCTCCGGCGCCCAGTTCTCGACCTTCGACGTGCTCTCCGACCCCGCCGTGCGCGACGGCGTGAAGACCTTCTCGTCGTGGCCGACCATCCCCCAGCTCTACATCGACGGCCAGTTCGTCGGCGGCTCGGACATCATGATGGAGATGTACGAGAGCGGTGAGCTCCAGGAGCTGATCAACAAGGCCCCCGCCGCGCCGCAGAGCTGAGCTTGGCCGAGCACGGTTCGGTCCCGGCGCTCGTCGTCTCGGGGTTTCTCGGCGCGGGCAAGACCACCCTCGTCCGGGCGCTCTTGGAGCGCGCCCAGCGGGACGGCGTGCGCGTGGCCGTCATCTCCAACGAGCTCGGGGAGCTGGGCATCGACGAGGCCCTGCTCAGCGGCGGCGGCGGCGCGTCGGAGTCGTTCATCGAGCTCGCCGGGGGCTGCGTCTGCTGCCGCCTCTCGGACACCCTGGTCGAGACGCTCCAGCTCCTCTACGAGCGGGTGAAGCCCGACCGGGTGATCATCGAGACCTCGGGCGTGGCCCTGCCCTTCGAGACCCAGCTCAACCTCTGGCGCCCGCCGGTGAACGCCTGGATCGGCGATGACGCCGCCGTGGTCGTGTGCTCGGCGGCCCAGCTCGCTGAGGGCCGCGACCTCGACGGCACCTTTGAGGAGCAGGTCTCTTCAGCGGACCTGGTCGTGCTCTCCAAGCTCGACCTGCTCACCCCCGCAGACCAGGCCCTCGCCCGCGCCGCCTTGGCCGCGCGCGTCGCCGGGGTGCCCGTGGTCGAGGCCGTCGCCGGTGACCTTCACCCGGACCTGCTCTTCCCGCCCGACCCCGACGCCTTGCGCGCCCAGCGGCGTCAGGCGGGGCGCACGCCGCGCCCACACAGCCATGAGCGCTTCTCGACGGAGCTGCTGGAGATCCCGTCTGGCGCGGATCCCGAGGCCCTTCGGGAGCGGCTTGTGGGCCTGGGCGCCTTACGCGTCAAGGGCTTCGTTCAGAGCCCCGCCGGGACGATGCTCGTGCAAGGGGTCGGCAACCGCGTCGAGATCGGGCCGATCCGGGACGGGCAAGATCCCCGGGCCGTGGGCACCTTGGTCGTGATCCGCCGGGCGCCGGGCCACGATCACCACCACGACCCCCGCTGAGCGCGCCGCTCAGGGGAGCGCGCTGCGGTCCAAGGCGAACTGGGTCATCTCCTCCCAGCAGCGGCGGGCCGCCGGGCGCCACACCAAGGCGTGAAAGGCGTGGATCTCGCCGGGGTAGACCCGCAGGATCGACTCGCCGCCGAGGCGGGTGACGGCGGCGGCCATGCGCCGGGTGTCGTCGAGGAGGGGATCTTTGGTGCCGCAGGGCAGAAAGTGCGGCGGCAGCGGGCGATCGGCGCGGGCGGCGCGCTCCATCACCAACAGCGGATCGGCGAGCTCAACATCGCCGCTCAGGCTGCGCTTGAGGTAGGCCGCCTCGGGGTCACGCAGGGCGTCCCGGGAGATGAGCGGCAGGGGCTTGGCCCGGGTGAACCGTTCGGTGTCGCTCACCTGGAGGATGCCGCAGGCCGGCAACGACGCCCGGGGCACGACGCCGAGGTCAAACACCGCCCGCGCCCAAGGCTCGGGGCGCTCAAAGCAGCAGGCGATGGTGGCGACGGCGGTGAGGTTCGCCCCGGCGCTCTCCCCGGCGATGAGCAGGCGGGTCGGGTCACCGCCGTAGCGACCGGCGAGGTCCACGGCGAGGCGGATCGCGGCGCAGGCGTCTTGGGCGGCGGCGGGGAACGGGCTCTCCGGCGCGAGGCGATAATCGACGTTCACCACGACGAAGCCCGCCCGGGCGAAGCGTAAGGCCATCAGCCAGTGGGTGTCTTTGGACATCGCCCGGAAGCCGCCGCCGTGGAAGTACACCATCACCGGGGCGGGGCCGTTGGACTCGACCGGCCGGTAGATGTCAACGGTCTGCCGGGGGTGCGGGCCGTAGGGCAGATCTCGACCGGCGAGCTCGGCGCCGTAGCGCTCGGGGCGGGCGAGCGGCGTGGCGCTGCCGACCCGGGAGAGCACCTCAAAGCCCCCGGCGACGACCCGGGCGACGGCGACGGCGCGGGCGCGGCGCAGCGTGCCGACGAGCGGGCTGACCCCTTCGCTCATGGGCGGCTCCAGACCCGGGTGGTGCCATCGGCGCTGCCGCTCACGATCACCCGACCATCGTCGGAGAAGGCCACCGCCGTCACACGCTCGGCGTGGCCCGGCAGCGAGACGAGGAGCGCGCCGGTCTTGGGGTCGAGCACGCTCACCGCGCCGCCGCCGGTCCCGGCCGCGAGGAGCTGACCGTCGGGGCTCAGGGCCAGCGAGGTATAGCGCCCGGGGGCGGCGAAGACCTCTAGGCCGCTGCTGATCTCGACCTTCACGAGCTGCTCCTTGGCGCAGAGCAGGTGTTTGCCGTCGCGACTGACCACGGCGGGCACCCCGGCGCAGCCGAGCTTGAGCGCGGCCTGGGGGCTCGGGGCCCCGGCGCTGGTGAACAGGAGCGGGGTCGCCGGGCCTGGGGTGGCGGCGGGCGCGGGCGGCGTGGCCGGGGCGGCGCTCGGCGGCGGCGTGGCCCCGAAGGCGACGATGAGCCCGTCGCGGCTCAGGCCCAGCGACCGCACCCCTTGAGGCTGGGCGGGCAGCTCGGCCACGCGCTGCTTGGTGGGCACGTCCCAGCCGCCGACGGTGCCGTCTGAAGAGGCCGAGAGCACCCGGCGGCCGTCGTTCGTGTACAGCACGTCGGTGACGGGGCCGGTGTGGCCGAACATCGTCGTCGTGGGGCCGCCCGCGAAGGGCTCCCACACCCGCACATGAAAGTCCGGCCCGGCGATGGCGACGGAGCGGCCGTCGGGGGAGAGATCGGCGGCGCGGGCGGGGCCTTTGGGCAAGACCAGCTCCGCGCGCAGGGCGGCGCCTGCGGCGTCGTAGACCTGCACCCGGCCATCCGTCGTGCTCACGACGACGTTCTGCGCCTTGGGGCCGACGTCGACGTCGGTGACTTCAGCGAGGCCGGTGTCGCGGGTGGAGAGGAGCGCGCCCGTCGCGAGCTCCCACACCCGGAGCTGGTTCGTCCACGACTCGGCGAGCAGGGCGCCGTCCGGGGAGATCGCCGCGGGGACGCCGAGGTAGCGGCCCTCGCTGGCCTCGGGGACCTCCTCCTCGATCGGCAGGCCGAGCCAGCGCGGCGGCGCGGCCAAGGGCGCGATCGTCGTGTCTTTGCGGGCGCTCCACACCGCCACGCGGCTCTGGCCCGCCGGGCTCAACAAGGTGCGGTGATCCGGCGCGAAGAGCAGGCCCTCCATCGGCTCCGGGGCGCGGTTGACCTGGGTGAGCTTGCCCTCAGCCGTCCACACGAGGGCCTGGCCTTGGCCGTCCTCGACGGCGAGGCGCTGGCCGTCGCCGGACCACACGAGCTGGGTGGCCGCGCCAGGGGCGGCGCTGAGCGTCTTGAGCAGGGCCCCGGTGCGCAGGTCGAGCACCCGCACCAGGCCGTCGCGGCCGATGAGCGCCACGCGGTTGGCCGCGAAGCTAAAACGCGCCTCGCCGAACCACTCGCCGGGGCCGTTGAGATCGTCCAGAGGCCGGCCGGTCGCGGCCTCGATCACCCGCGCCGGGCCATAGAGCGCGGCGTAGGCCAAGGTCGCGCCGTCCGGCGACCAGGCGAGGCCGATGCAGGGCCGCCCGGTGCCCTTCACCCGGCTGATCACCTTGCCCGTGGCGGCGTCGTGCTGGGTGATGGTGCCCTGCATGTCGCCGACCGCCACGCGCTGCCCGTCCGGGGAGACGACGACCTGGCGCACCCGGGCGCCGTCGTGGCCCCAAGAGGCGCGGAGCGTGAGGCTGCGGGCGTCGAACACCCGCAAGGCGTCGTCGGTGCCCGCGGCGTAGAGCGTCTGGCCGTCGGGGGAGAAGGCGAGCCCGGCGGCGGACGGCAGGCCGAGCACCGACTGCAGCGTGTAGCCCCGGGCCAAGGCGCGGAGGTCCACAGGCGGCCCGGCGCGGCTGGAGTCCGCCAGGGCGCCTAGGGTGAGGATCAGCAGCAGGGGGGTGACGCGGCGCATCGAGGCCACTGTACCAGAAGCGCGGCGAGATTCACGCGGCCCGGCTCACTCGTAGGTGGGCAGGGGCTCGCCGTGGGCCACGGCCTTGAGGCTCTCAAAGAGGTCGGTGACATAGGCCTCGGCGGGCTCGATCTCGCTCGTCGCCGACTCAAGCTGGTAGACGAGCTGCACCTCCGTGACGCCGTCCGCGACCTCGATGAGCAAGACCGAGCACTCCATGAGCGAGATGAACACCGTGCCGTCCACCTTCTCCATCCGCGCGGCGACCTGCGTCGGCGCCGCGGCGCTGCCCACGACGACGGCCTGATCCCACTGGAGGTCAAACTCGACGGTGACGACGTCAAAGACGACGTAGTGCAGCAAGAAGCCCACGTCGTAGCGCGCCGGATCGTCCTCTTGCACCGTCCACTCGCCGACCACCCGGCGATCCACGACGACCTCCGGCGTGGCGAGCGCGGCCCACACCGCCGAGACGGGCTGCTGAATGTAGCCCCGGGCGTGCACCCACATCGGCGCGGCCTCGCCGTCGCTCACCAAGGAGAGCTGCTCGGGCCAAGGATCGGCCTCGGTGCTCGCTGGCGCGGGCGCGGTGTTCTCGGCGAGCGGCGCGAGGCCCTCGGGGTAGATCGAGGCCGTGTCATCGGCGATGACCTCGTCTTTGGTGCACGCGCCGAGCGAGATCAGGATCGGCAAGAGCGCGATCGAGGACAGGGTTTGGATCATGTTGCGCATCGAAGATCCTCTGGAGATCCCCCCTACAATACCGCCGCTGAGGCGCGATGGCAGGGGAGGTCAAGAAACTCTTCACATGAAGTCGAGCTTGTGGTGTTGACAGGTCAAACCGAAACTGGTGACATGGAGTCCTCACCCCCCTCTTCGAATCAGGGCAGGGACATGACCCGACTGATGAGCCGTGCGCTCGTGACCGCCTGGGTGGTCACCCTCGGCGCCGCGACCTTCAACCTCCTGAACAAGCCCGCCCAGGCCGACCTGGAGGGCTCGCCGACGAAGCCTCGCCCGGCGAGCTGGACCCCGCCGAGCTGGCACCCCAACCCCGAGCC
>JBEAVX010000824.1:0-11350 GCA_041160755.1 Pseudomonadota bacterium | reverse complement strand
TCTGTGGCGGACCCGTCGTAGCTCGGCGCCCCAGCGATGACGTCGTCATACCCGTCGTTGTTGATGTCGCCCGCGAAATCGACGGACCAACCCAGCTCAGCGCCGACCTGGTTGGCGTCTTTCATCCAGTCTGCGGTGGTGCTCGGCCCGTCGGGGCCACCGTAATAGACGAACAGCGCGCCCTCGTTTGACTGGCCGTAGTCGTAGCCCGGCGAGCCGACCACCACGTCGTCGTAACCGTCTCCGTTCACGTCGCCGTCCATCGCCGCGGTGCGCCCAAACAGCGCGCCCGTTTGACCCGCGGTCACTGTCCACGAGGGCTCAAGAGGAAGCCCGAGGGGAGCGCCAAAGTAGGCGTAGACGGTGCCGCCGCCGGTGGTGTCATCGACGCCGATGAGCACGTCGTTGTACCCGTCGCCGTTGACGTCGCCGGGGCCGAACGAGCGAATAATCCCTGTGCTCGTCGCGATCTCCTCTCGATCGTAGTGGAACCAGTACTGGTGGAGGTAGGGATCCACGGTGATCGGATACTGCGCGCCGTCGGTGTCGATGATGAGGCGCAGGCCGTCGTCCCAGGCCTCCATACGCCCCTCAAGGTCCGCGCCGTCGGCGTCCCAAGCCACGAGGCCTTGGTAGTTGAGCAGGCGTCCGTCCTCCGTATGAAACACGAGGTGATCATCGCCCCGCTGCTCAACGGTCGCGCCGATCACCTCGATCTCCAGCACCAGCGAGCCTGAGCCCGTCGAGCGCGCCACCTCAAAGCCCTGCTGAACGCCCTGGTGCCCGTTCCGGTACCACTCCGAGAGGCCCTCATGGTGCCCAACGAGGTCGGGCGCGCAGCGCTTCATGCCTAGGCAGTCTCCGAGGGTCCAACGCGGCGTCTCCGCCTCCTGAGAGGGCTCCCCGTTGCCCCAGCGGCGCAGTCGCAGGCCGAGCTCCGAGGTCATCCCGCCGAGCATCAGCGCGCCGTCTTCCGTGTGGAGTTGTAGCCCTTGGAGCGTGTTCTCCGCGACGAACACCCCGTCTTGGGCCACAAAGCCGTAACGCGCGGCCTCCTCTTCGGAATCAAACAAGGGCGCGGGGGTAGGGAGCAGAGGCGCGTCGCCGGACGGAGCCTGGCAAGCGATGAGCAGAAGGAACAGGGCGGAGGTCAAGATTGACTCCTCAAATGCGAGGGGGAAGGGGTCGGCGCGCGCCTGAGCGCCGCGCCAGAGAGGTGGGTCAAACCGCGCGACGGCGCCGCGTGAGGGTGAGCCCCAGGGCGCCCATCAGCAACCCGAGGGCCGTAGGAGCGCTCGTTGTGGCGCACAGGGCACGTTTGCTGTCGCTGCCGCCGCCGCTGTCCTCCGGCGCGTCACAGGCGCCAACGGTCGCGTCGAGGTCGTCGCAGTCGGTGACGACGGGCACACCGTCCTGGTCTTGATCATCATCGCGCCCGTCGCAGTCCTGATCGACGCCGTCGTACCAGATCTCCGCCGCGCCCGGGAACACCGCAGCGTCGGCGCTGCTGCAGTCACCGCCTTCAACGACGTAGCCAGCGGGCGCCTCGCAGGCCTCCACGCGGGCGGCGCTGTCGCCGAAGCCGTCGCCGTCTACGTCCTCGTAGAAAGCCGTAAAGGCGCCTTCGTCGGCCTCCCCGTCGCAGTTCTGGTCGGCGCCATCACAGATCTCTTCCGCGTCGGGGCTGAGCGTGGCGTCCGTGTCGTCACAGTCGGTCACCTCGGCATAGTGGCCATCCGGCGCCTCGCAGGCCTCAGCGATGATGGCTTCACCGGCGTGACCGTCACCGTCCTCGTCCTTAAACCAGGTCAAGAGCGCGCCTTCGTCGATCTGATCGTCACAGTTCTGGTCGGCGCCGTCACAGATCTCCATGGCGCCCGGGAAGACATCCTCACGGAGGTCGTCACAGTCGCTGAAGGTGATCGCGAAGCCGGCGCTGGCGCTGCAGGCCAGGGCCAGGGTGGGACCACCGTAGCCGTCGAGATCGGCGTCTACATAGAGCTCAACCTGTACTCCTTCGTCGGTGGATCCGTCACAGTCGTTGTCTAAGGTGTCGCAGCGCTCCGTTGCGCCAACAAACACCGCGGCGTCGCCATCATCGCAGTCGGTGGTGCTCCGAACGTAGCCCGAGGGCGCGACGCAGACGCTCACCGCGCCGGTCTCACTTCCTTGGCCATCCCCGTCCGCATCAGGCGCCCAAGACTCCGCGCCGGTCGCGCCGGCCTCGTCGCTGTCGCCGTCACAGTCGTCATCAAAGCCGTTGCAGGCCTCGACGGCGCCGGGTGAGATGCTCCTGGCGGAGTCGTCACAGTCCGTCGAGGTGGCGGCGTAGCCCAAGGGCACGCCGCAGGTGAGCGCGCTGTCCGTGCCGCCATAGCCGTCGCCGTCGGCGTCCACATACACCAGGGTAGTGCCCGTCGCGCCGGCCTCATCGACGTCACCGTCACAGTCGTTGTCGGCGCCATCACAGGTCTCAACACCCGCGGGAGAGCTCGCGGCGTCGCCGTCATCACAGTCGCCAGCGGTGAGCTCATACCCAGAGGGCGCCGCGCCACACGAGATCGTGCTGTTCTCAGCGTCACCATAGCTGTCGCCGTCGAGGTCCGCGAAGTATACCGTGCCCACGCCGTCGTCCGCGACGCCGTCGCAGTCCTGATCGACGCCGTCGCAGATCTCTGTGGCGGTGAGGTGGATCGAAGGATCACTCGGCGCGCAGTCTAAGGAGTCCGCGGTTCCGTCGCTGTCGCTGTCGATGGAGGAGCCGTAACCATAAAAGATCGAGGCCGTCGAGTCGTCGCTGCCGCCCAGAACATCGTAAAATCCATCCCCGTTGACGTCGCCTGGGCCACCCACCCAGTCGCTGCTGTTGGTTAGCGTGGTGAGGTTGCTCGCGCTGAGACCTGAGGGCGACCCGAAGTAGAGGTAGATCGACTTGCCAATGCCCGAGGCCTTGGCCACCACAATGTCGTCATAGCCGTCCCCATCGACATCCCCGGCGTTGGACATTCTCCTGCCGAGGTAATCGCCCGATGCGCCGGTGAGCGTCAGGGACGGGGTCGTCGAGATCCCCGAGGCGGAGCCGTGGTAGACCTCCACTCTCCCGCCGCTGGTGTGTTGGTAGGCGCCGACGATTAAGTCTCCGAACCCGTCCCCGTTCACGTCCGCCGCGATGAGGCCCTGACCAAAGTAGTCGTTGGACGATGTGTATGACGTCAAGGTGACGTGAGCGGTGGCCTGTACGCCGCTCGCGCTGCCCAGCCGAACGACGACGGCGGCGAGCGTTCCTGACTCCGTCGAGGCGACGTCATCAAAGCCGTCTCCGTTGTAGTCGGCGACCGCGACGCCAGCGCACACCTTCAGTGATGAGCTCGATGGGGTTCCGAAGGTGCTGTCTGGGGTCGCCGAGAGCGTGGTGGCCCCATGAAAGATGTAGAGCTCGCCGGAGCTGCCCACGTCCGAGGCGCAGACGGCGAGGTCGTTCAGCCCGTCGCCGTTGACATCCCCAGCGTCGATGGCGTTGCCCATGTTGCCCGTGCTGCTGCTGGATCCGTTGCTGTTGTAGAGCCGAGTGGTCGGCGAGCTGCTCAGGCCCGCGGCGCTGCCCATGTAGACAAACACGGAGTTCGCGGGCAGCCCGGAGCCTTGGGCGCCTGCCACCATGTCGTTATAGCCGTCGCCGTTGAGATCGCCGACCCCACGGAGGGCGTACCCCAACGCGTCGTTGTTGGCGCCCTTGAGCACCAGGTCGGGTTCGTCACCAAGCCCCCCGGCGCCGCCCATAAACACATACAAGACGCCCGTGTCGTTGCGGTCAACCAGCACCACCTCGTCGTACCCGTCGCCGTTGACGTCGCCGATGAAGTCGCCCGTGGTGAACTCGTAGTTGTTGGCCAGGATGGCGTGATCGTTTGTGGTGTTGATCCCGCTCGCGCTGCCGAAGTAGGTGTAGATCGCCCCAGCCTCTCCCGCTTCACTTGCGCCCGCGACGAGGTCGTCTATGCCGTCACCGTTCGTGTCGATCGGCCCCGCGAGGCCAGCGCCAAACTGCTCGCTCCAGCCGTTCGCGCTGAGTTTGTTTTTGGAGGTGATCGTGCCCGAGAGCGCTCCGCTGCCCATGTATACGTAGACTGTGCCGCTCTTGGTGTTGTCGTTCGGGATGCCGAGGGCAAAGTCGTTGTAGCCATCGGCGTTGATGTCGCCCAGCGCCGAGATGACGCGACCGAAGTACATCGATGTGCTGGTCGGGCCGGTCACGGAGTAGGTCCACACGATCGAGGACTTGCCCCCGCTGACGACGTAGGCGTACCCTTGATAGGAGTTTGAGTAGGGAGCGCCGATGATGATGTCGTCAATGGTGTCTGAATCCAGCGACGCTGTCACGGCGAGCGACGCGCCGAACCCCTTCACTCCAGAGGTTGAGGCGGTCGTTGTGGTCGTGCTTGTGGAGGAGATGCCGGCTGCGGAGCCCCTGTAGATGTACACGATACCTTTGTCGGAGCTGTAGCCCGGCGCGCCGATGACGAGGTCATCGTAGCCGTCTGCGCCGTAGACATCTCCCGCCAAGCTGATGGAGTACCCAAAGTCGACCCCTGATGACCCGGTCAGAGTCTGAGACGCGGTGGTCGAGAGGCCGGCGCTTGAGCCGTGATAGACGTACACACGGCCCGCGGAAGAAGAGTACCCCCGATCGCTGATCGCGACGTCGGTGTAACCATCCTTGTTCAGATCGCCGGATGTCACGTCCCAGCCAAAGTATACGCTCCCCGACGGAGCCGTAAACTCTAGGTCGGCGGCCGTTGAGAGACCGGAGGCGCCACCGTAGTAGACAGAGGCCGAGTTTGAGTCGTAGCGGCCGACGAGCACGTCGTCGTATCCGTCGTTGTTGACGTCACCCAAGGCCGAGATCGCGATGTCATAGTTCGCGCTCTTGTCGGAGATGTTCTGATCGGGCTCGTCAGGCAAGCCCCCTGGGCCACCAAAAAAAACGGACAAGTGTTTGTTGTTGTCCGCGATCAGGTCTTCGTATCCGTCGCCGTTCACGTCCCCGGCGTTGAACAAGTGTTCGCCAAGGCTCTGCACATACGGCGGAAAAGTCCACGCCGCCGTGGTGTACACCGGATCGATGGTGATCGGGTAGACCGCTCCCGCGTCATCCACCTCGACGCGCAGGGCGTCGCCGTCGGCTGTGGCGAAGGCGGGCAGCGGGGCGCCCTTGGCGTCCCAAGCGTGGATCGAATGGATGGACCAGCCCGCGCCTGACGTGTCGGTGAGGGTGAGCGTGTCGCCGGCCGCGTCGGTGAGGTGCCCGCCGCCCTCGATGTCGACGACCAGGGTGACGAGGCCCGCGCCGGTGGGCGGCGCGTTTAAGGTCCAGCCTTGCTCGACGCCGTTTGGCAAGGTGAGCCACCACTCGTTGAGCCCCACATACGTCTGCTCAAGGCGCGGTACACAGGCCCCGGCCTGGGGCGCCTCTAGGCCTGGCGCTTGATGACAGCCGCCAAGCTGGGTGCGTTGAGGAGGCGAGGAGAGCTCCGTGAGCCGGTCTTCACGTCCCCACGCCCGGGTGCGCAGGCCCAGACGAAGCTCGCCGGTGTCCGCGTGGATGAGCTGCGCGCCGCCTTCGACGCCAAAACGTGCGGTGAGCCCGACCCCCTCAAGGCGCGCGGAGAAGCCGCCGTCGGCGGACGCCGCAGGCCTGATCGTGCCGGATCGTGCAGGATCTACGGCAGATATCGCGATGGCGCCCGGGTCGGGTTCAAACGAGTCGCGGGAGGATTGATTGTTCTCAGCGCAGGCGCATAACAGGACAATAAGAGGCACTGACGCACGAAACGTACATCGCATACAAGAATCGCCATCCATCGTGGAAGTTTCGGCCACAGTAGCAGCGGCGTGAAGGGTCAATGCCAAGAAAATGTCAACCCAACGTTCGCGGCACCTTTGCCGTAGGAAAAGGCATCACAGCACCTTCTGCACCTCCCGCGCCGTGCGGCGGCGGTTGTCGCCGTCCTTCGCGTGGGCGCGCAGGCGGGTGAGCACCTCATCCAGACGGTCCGGTGACCGCTCGCCGGGGAGCGACCGGGCCAGCACGAGGCCCATACGCGCCTCCTCCAAATACGCCAAGGCGTACTCTTGGAGCGACTCGGTGCGGCGGCGCTCTAGCTCGACCTGCTCGCGGTGGCGGAGGATCTGCTCCAGGTGTTTGGCCGTCGCGAGGCGGCGGTCGCGGATGAACTCGTCCTCGCTCGTCTCGGCCTCGTGCAGCGCGGCCTCAGCGCGCTCGCGCAGGGTGACCGGGTCGGCGGCGCGCAGGTCGTCGTCTAAGGTGCGGAGGGTCTCGGCGAGGCGGACGATCCAGCGCAGCACCTCGGCGAGACCCTCCAAGGTCTCGGGGTCTACTTTGTCGCTGCGAACGGCGTTGTACAGCGCCAAGGCGCGGGTGGGCGCCTGGATGTAGGGCTCGGGGAGCGCCTCGGCGAGGGTCGCGGCGGTGGGCAGGGGCGCGACCTCGCGGAACCGGAAGGCGCCGGGCCAGAGGCCGAGCCCCGCGCCGAGGGCGGCGGCGGCGAGCTGCGGCGTGGCGTCAGTGAGACCCGCCCGGGCGGCGGCCCAGGCCAAGAGACCGGCGCCCATGGCGGCGGCGAGGCCCGCGTTCAGGGCGTAGAGCCAAGGCGCGTCACCCTCTGGCGCCCGGCGCGCGCCGAGCACGAGGCCCGCCATCAGCGCCGTGGTGACCAAAGACGAGATCCCGAGGCGATCCGCGCCCAAGGCCGCGCCCAGCGTGAGCGCCATAAACGCCGGGATGAGCAGGGGCGCCCAGGGTCGCACCGCGCCTAACCCCAGGCCAAACGCCAGCCCCAAGGCCAGCGCGGGTCGGGCTTGGGCGACGGGCAGCAGCAAGAGCCCCGCGCCCGCGGCCCCGGCGCACAGCGCGAAGAGGCCATGCTCCAAGGCCGTGAGGCGCGTGAGCGCCGCGTCAGGGAGGGAGAGGGCGCCAGTGGCGCGGAGCGTGAGCGGTTCAGACATGACGTCCCTCAGGTGTACCGCCTCAGCGTGACCAAGCCCGTCCGGTCGCCTTGTTCTGCTTCACGACGTGCTGGCCCGCTTCCGACTCGGGGGCGGCGGCATCATACTGCACACGCTGCTCCTCAAGGCTCGCGGCCTGCTGACGTAAGCTGTCGTTGTCAAAACGCTCGGCGTTCTGCATCGCGATCCCCTTCGAGGCGCTCAAGAGCGAGAGGCTCTCGTCCTTCTTGCCCGCGGCGTAGGCCGTCGCGGCTTGGTCGGCGAGATCGCTGGCGACGGCCATGTAGCCGAGGCTAGAGAGGGCCTCGTTGACCGAGCGCTCGACCTCCTCCTGGCGATCCGTGGCCACGGCGAGCACCTGGGCCGGGGCGTAGGCGCCGTCGCGGTCGCTCAGCGTGACCTTGGCGACGTCTAGCTCGCGGCCGGCCGCGCCGGGCTTCACCCGCACCCTGAGCACGATCTTGCGGGTCTCGCCGCCGTAGAGATCACCCAGCCAGATGCGGGTGCGGTCGGTGTCTCCCGAGGCCGCGTAGCCGCCGAGCACCGAGATCAGCTCGGCGTCGCCTAAGTCCACATCGACGGCCACTCCGCTCGCCACGACGGCGCTCATCTGCTGGAGCTCATCGCGGAACGCGGCGGTGAGGGTCGTGGGGTCGGAGACGTAGCGGTAGCTGCCGCCGCCGTGGTCGGCGAGGGAGGCGAGGAGATCCTCGTTGTAGTCCACGCCGAGGCCCATGGCGCTCAGGGTGACGCCGGCGGAGGCCGCTGAGGCGGCGATGCTGTCCAAAGAGTCTGGGTCAACGACGCCTAAGTTGGCGCGACCGTCGGTGAGCAGCACGACGCGGTTGACCGTCTCCGAGGACACGCCGCGGCGGACCTGCTCGATGCCCATGGTCATGCCGGCGTAGAGGTTGGTGCTGCCGCGCTCCTCGATGGCGTCCACCTGGCGCAGCAGCCAGGCGGCGTCGAGCATCGGCCGCGCCGGGGCGAGCAGCTCGGCGTCATCGGAGAAGAGCACCATCGAGAAGGTGTCCGAGGCGTCTAAGGACTCGATCAGCTCGCGGGCGGCGCGTTTGGCGTAGTCCATCTTGCCGCGCTGCTGCATCGAGCCTGAGCGATCGATGACCAAGCTCACGTTCACCGGCCGGGCGGCGCCGCCGTCGGCGTCGGGGGCCTTCAAGGTCACGACGAGCAGCCGCTCCGTGGGCTGCCCGGCGAGCACCGCGCCTTGATCGAGCCCGGCGGTGAGCTGAATCTTGCCCGCCTGCTGGGCGAGGGGCGGGGGCACTGGCGGCTCAACGAGGGGAAGGATGGGCCCGCCGCCGCCGCCGGTGGTGTCTCCGCCGCCCGTCGAGACGAGCCCGTTGAGGGTGGGGGCGAGGAGCGCGGCGAGGGTCGCGCCACCCGCGAGGGCGGCGGTGAGGTGCCAACGAGTCATGAGGAGGCCTCCGGAAGATCATCGAGGGGTCGTTTGCGCCGGGACAACGCCGACCTCGACCTGTTCCTTACACGGGATTCTCGCATGGAAGGTTCCATCCACGTCCAGGGTCAAGGCGCCGCCGCTGTATGCTCTGGTCCCTGTGGAGGTTCGTTATGGGCGCCCGGCTCTCGCCTGTCTTGTGGTTTTGTCTCGCCGTCGCTGTGCCGGCCATCGCCGCCGCGCCGATGGACCCCGATGTGGCCGCGGCGAGCGCCCGGGGCAACCCCAAGGCCATCGCCAAGCTCGTGAAGTCGCTCAGCAGCGCCGACGCCGCCGAGCGCGCCGCCGCCGAGGAGGCGCTCGTGATCCTCGGCGTCGAGGCCATCCCGTCCCTTCGCGCGGCGATCTCCGGCAAGGAGCCCTCGGCCGAGGCCGCCTTGGGCGTGCTCGGCTCGTTGGGCCACGCCGGGAGCGTGCCGTACATCCAGAGCCTCGTCGGGGACGCGCGCCTCGGCGGCGCGGCGAAGATCGCGTTGGTGAAGGCCGATCAGGCCCACTGGCAGAAGGTGAGCGAGTCGCCGACCCTCGCGTTGTGTGATGAGCATCTCAAGCTGTTCCCCGAGAGCCCCCACGCTGAAGAGGCCCGCCGGGAGCGCGCCGAGCAGGCCGCGTGGTCGGCCCTCGTCGGGCTCGGCGCGTCGCCTGCCCAGGCGGAGCTAGAGGCGCTCATCGCCGCCCACCCCGGCACCCGCGCCGACGCGAAGGCCAAGAAGATGATCGCCGAGGCGCTGTTCGACAAAGCCGACCGCGCGATCTCCGATGGTCGGCCTTGGGACGCCCTGACGCTCCTGGAGGAGGGGCGAGGCTGGGATCCGACCTTTAGCACCGCCCGCATGGAGGCCCGGGCGAACAAGGCCCTCGGGCGCACCGCCGCGGCGAAGAGCGACTGGGACAAGGCCATCCCCGCTCTGGAGTCCGCCTGGCGCGCGAGCCCGTCGAACACCACCACCCGCGAGCTCTCCGACGCCTACGTCGCCCGCGCCACGGAGCGCCTCAACAAAGGCGACGCCGTGGGCGGCTTTGACGACCTCAACCGCGCCTTGGCCGTCGATCCAACCCTCGCCGACAAGGTGGCCAACGAGCGCGCCGACCGGATGCCCGCCCTGTTGAACGAGGTGAAGTCCGGGTCCAAAGGCAAGGTCGCCGCCGCCGTGGCGCTCGTGGTCATCGGCCCCGAGGGCGTGAAGGCGCTCGTCCCCGTCGCCGTGGCGCGGGCGGCGATGGGTGACGCCCAGCCCCTCGCTGAGGCCGCCAAGGTGGCGCTCGGCGGCGACCCCGCGACGAAGGCGGCGCTCTCCGCCGCGCTCTCCCAGAGCTTCGCCGCCGCGGATCGTGCCGTGCAGACCCAGATCTTGCCCAACAGCGCCGCCTTGGTGCGCCCCGCGGACGCCTGGTCACCGGCGGCGATCCAGGCCCGGGAGACCGCGCTGAAGGACCTGAGCGCCTGGCTCGGCCTCCTCGGCGCGTCCCAGCTCTACGCCCAGCAGGGTGACCCCGCGCACCGGCCGCCGACCGACAGCCCCCCGCCGGACGCGGAGCTCGTCGGCTTCCTCGCGAAAGGCGCCCGGCCCGATCAGCCGAGCCTGCCGCTGGTCGCCCGGGTCGCGCTCACCCGCTACGTGCTCGACGGCGCCGCCATCGCCGTAGACATGGTGCGCAGCGACCCCGCGAGGCTCGGCGCGCAGATCGTGGGCCGTGGGCGACCCCCGGCGGACCTCGCCCAGTGGCGAGAGGTCGTGGACGTGGCGCGCAGCTCGCCGACGACGCCCAAGTTCAGCGTGCTCTTGCCCATGGGCGGCAACGTCGAGCTGAGCCACCAGTTCGTCGGGAACACGCTGCGGTTTCAGGCGCGCGGCCAGTCCCTCGCCGCGGGCGTCGCCGACCCGAACCTCTCTGAGCTCCTGGTGATGTTCTTCGCGCTCTCGCGGCTCTCGTTGAGCGTCGATCCCAGCATCGACCGGCTGGAGCTCGTCGTCGGCGGGCCAGGCACGAGCGTCACGACGGTGCGCGCCCGGCTGGCCTTGAGCCGCGCGAGGCCGCCGCAGTGGTCCAACGTCGAGATCATGGCGCCCTACACCCGGGATGAGCTGGCGTTGATCCCCGAGCTTGAAGCGGAGCTTCGCTGACCGACCGCTCAGGGCTGGTCGATGGGGTCCAGGGCGGCGATGACCTCGATCTCTCCGGCGCCGAGGCCACCTTCGTCGTCTTCGGCCTCGATTCGTAGGCGGAGCCGGGCGCCGCCGAGGAGCTCTGGCGGCGTGTCGGCCTCGCCGTCGGCCAGGGCGGTGACGTTTAAGTAGGCGTACATCCCGGGGAAGCTGCCGCCGCAGGGCGGGCTCTCCACGAGCAGCACCCGGTAGGTGTTGTCGGCGATGAGCACGCCGCCATCGACGGTGTGAATCGTGAAGTGGAGGCTGACGATGGGCGCGCTGTTCTGCACCAAGGCGCTGCCGAGGATGTGCCAGCCGCCTTGGGGGCCGTGCACCATCGTCACGGGATCGCCGGCTTCTAAGGGCACATAGGCCGCGTCTCCGGTGCCGACGGCCACGGTGACCGCCTCGCCGCAGCCCGTGTCTCGCCCCGAGTGGCCCTTCTCGACGCTGGGGCCGAGGCAAGCCCCGGCGAAGATCAGCGGGAGCAGGGCCGGGCGGGGCAGGGGAGTCACGCCCTTCACGCTACACGAGGCTCCACGCCGCCACAAGCGCGGCGCCGACGAGGCCGAGGGGGAGCCAGACGCGCGGCGCGGCCTCGTCATCCGCCGGCGGCGCCGAGACGCTGAGCACGATCAGGCTCGGCAAGAGCAGCAGCGCGCCCAAGGCGCCGAGCCCGAGGCCTGACGCGGCC
>JBEAVX010000782.1:0-5290 GCA_041160755.1 Pseudomonadota bacterium | reverse complement strand
GTCTTGGAGCGCGCCCGCGACGAGCTCCGCCGCGCTCGCCGAGCGGCCGTTGAGCAAGATGACGATGGGCACGTCGCGGTCGGAGTCTTGGCGGGTGGCCGAGCGGTCCTCGTCGGTGGCTTGGCCCAGGCGCCCCCGGGTGGAGACGATGACCCCTTCAGAGAGGAAAAGATCGGCGATGGCCACGGCGTCGTCGAGCAGGCCGCCGGGGTTGTCGCGCATGTCGAGGAGCAGGCCGCGCAGGGGGCCCTTGTTCTCGGCCTCTAAGGCGGCGAGTCGGGTGGAGACGTCGTCGGCGGCGTTGCGGCGGAACTGCTCCAGGCGCAGGTAGCCGACGCCGTTGGGCAGAAGCTCGGCGCTCACCGTGGGGCGGCGCACCTCGTCCCGCACCACGGGCAGCACGACCGGCGCGGCCTCACCTTCGCGGGTGATCGTGAGCGTGACCGTGGTGCCACGGGGCCCGTTGAGCAGGTTCAGGGTGTCGAGGAGGTTCAGGTCTTTGAGCGCGCGGCCGTCGATCTGCACGATGTGGTCGTTGAGCTTGAGGCCGGCCAGCGCGCCGGGGCCCCCTTCGAGCACCTCGTCCACCTTGAGGCCGCCGTCGGGGTGGCCGGTGACCACGGCGCCGACGCTCGCGTCTTGGCCCTCTTGGTCGGCCTCGATCCAGGTGCGGTGGCTGGCGTCCAGAAAGGCGGACTGCTCGTCTAAGCGGGTGGTCATGCCTCGGATCGCGGCGTAGACAAGCTCCTCGTCGGTCTTGGGCTCGACGTAGGCCGCGCGGATCTGGGCTTGCACGCGGGCGAAGGTCTCGAGGTGGAGGTAGGGGTCACGCCCGGCCGCCCAGGCCGCCTCGGTGATCTGACGCCCGAGCAGAAAGCCGATCACGATCGCGCCGAGGGTCAACAAGAAGGCGCGAACGGGGGTGATGGTCATGGTCCCTCAGGGTGACCCACGGAGCCAGCTCGTGGGGTCTTGGGGCGAGTTGTGGTAACGGACCTCAAAGTGCACCCGAGGCCCGCCGTCGTCGGTCACCCCGGTCTCGCCGACGGTTCCGATCTTCTCGCCCTCACGCACGGTCTGCCCCCGGCGCACGGCGAGGCTGCCGCAGCTCCCGTAGACGGTCGAGTAGTCGCCGTGGCTGAGCACGACGGTGAGGCCGTAGCCGGGCACGTTGTCGGCGAGGATCACCGCCCCGTCGGCCACGGCGCGCACGGGGCTGTACAGCGACGCGGTGATGTCGACGCCGGGGTTTCGGACCGTGGCCCCGGTGAGCGTGTCTCGGGACTCGCCGAAGGGCCGGGTGATGCGCCCGCTCGCCACGGGCCATCGGAGCTGCCCGTAGAGCGCGGTGAACGGCTGGGCGGCGTCGGAGCTGTCGGGGGAGAGGCCCGAGAGCTTGATGCCCAGGTTCTGAATCGCCTCCTCTCGCTCGTTGAGCAGGGCCAAGGCGAGGTCTTTGCGGCCGCGCACCTCGTCCAAGAGCGCCACGCGGCGGGCGCGCTCGGCGGCCATGGCGGTCTCCTCAGCGGCGAGCTCGTCCCGGCTCTTGAGGATCACCGCGCGGTCGGCCTCCACTTCAGCCAAGGCGGCGGCGCGCTGGGCCAGGGCCTCGCGGAACTGGAGGTTCACGGTGTGGGAGGCCCGCAGGATGCGCAGGAGGTAGGTCATGCGGCGGCGGAGGTCGACGGGGCTCTCGGCGGAGAACAGCACCCGGGCGAGGCCCCGGCGGCGCAGGCGGTAGTAGTGGCGCATCACGGCGCGGGCGCGGTCGGTGGCGACGGCGAGGGCGTCTTCAGCGGCGCGGAGGCGCGCCTCGTGCTCGGCGGCGACGATCGCCAAGGCGTCGAGGTCTTTGCCCAAGGCGAAGACGCGGAGCTGGTTCCAGGCGATGCGCTGGTCGATCTCTTTGAGCTGGGCGAGCACGCCGCGCTCTTCTTGTTCGGCGCGGGCGAGCTGGCGTTTGGGGTCGCCGCCGGAGGGGTCTTCTTGGGCGAAGGTGAGCCCGGAGAGGAGCAGGGCGAGGAGCATCATGGCGCCTGCCGCCAGAACCGCAGCACGGCGCTGCCACAACCCACGACGCCCAACAGCACCCCGACGGTGAGCAGGCCGGCCACCGTGGCGAGCCCAAGGGAGCCGTCGGCGAGGGGGGCCTGGCCCAGCGGCACGAGCTCTTGCACCCGGCCGAGCAGCACGGCCTTGAGCCCCGAGAGCGCGCCGATGGCGAGGAGGCCGCCGACGAGGCCCTGCACCGCGCCCTCGATCAAGAACGGCGCGGCGATGAACTGTAAGGTCGCGCCGACGAGCTTCATCGTCTCCAGCTCCGCTCGACGGGCATAGGTGACGAGGTGCATGGTGTTGCCCACCAAGAACACGGCGGCCATCACCAACAAGGTGCCCAGCGCCGCGCCGAGGGCCTTGAGCAGCCCCAGAAACGCCGTGAGCCGCTCCACCCACTCCTTGCCGTAGTCGAGCTCCTCAAACTCGGCGCGCTGGAGGCGGATGACGAAGTCGGCCAAGGTCTCGTCGCCGATGTACCGGGCGCGAAGGGTGATCTCCAGCGAGGCGGGCACGGCGTCTTCACCCAGCTCGACCAAGATCGGCTGGATGTCGGGCACACGCTCCTCCAGGTAGCCCCGGGCGTCGGCGGCGGTCACCCAGGTGACGGCCTCGACCTCGGGCATGGCCTGCACCTCGGCGTACACCGCGCGCTGGCGCTCCTCGTCGACGCCGGAGGCGAAGTAGGCCGAGAGGTGAACGTCCTTCTCCCAGACCTCGACGGCGTCGTTGAGCGTCGACATTGCGCCCCAGAACGCCCCGCCGAGCAGGAGCGCGGCGGCGATCACCCCCGCCGCCACGGCGTTGAGCGACAGGTTCTCCCACAACGATCGCGCGGCGCGGCGCAGGATGTGCCCGAGCGTCGCGCTCATTCGGAGAGCCGCCCGGCGTTGAGCCGCAGGCGCCGGTGGGGGAATCGCTCCATGAGGCCGATGTCGTGGGTGGCGATCAAGACGGTGGTGCCCCGCAGGTTGATCGAGAGCAGGATCTCCATGACCTCTACGGCCATCGCGCCGTCGAGGTTGCCCGTGGGCTCGTCCGCCAGGAGCACGGCGGGGTCGTTCACGATGGCCCGGGCGATGGCCACGCGCTGCTGCTCGCCGCCGCTGAGGTCCAAGGGGCGGCGCTCCCCTTTGCCGCCCAAGCCGACGACGTTGAGCACGGCGTTCACCCGGCGGCTGATCTCCCGGCGCTCGGCGCCGATGACCTCCAAGGCCAGGCCCACGTTGTCGAAGACGGTGCGGTTGGGGATGAGCTTAAAGTCTTGGAAGATCACGCCCAGGTTGCGGCGCAACAGGGGCAGCCGCGCCGGGCCGAGCTTCGAGGCGTCTACGCCGCCGACGAGGAGCTTGCCCGAGGTGGGGGCCTCGGCGCCATAGAGGAGCTTGAGCAAGGTGGACTTGCCCGCGCCTGAGGCGCCGGTGAGGTAGGCGAACTCTCCTTTGGAGAGCCGGAAGGTGACGTCCTGCAGCACCTGGGTCGAGCCGTAGGATTTGCTGACGTGGTAGAGGCGGATCATCGCGCGGGGGGCTCGTGGAAGGGGCCGACGGCCTCGTCCAAGTCTACCAGCATCGCGGGCTCTGGGGTCTGTCCCAAGAAGGTGCGGCCGACGGTCACAAACCGCTCCAGGTTGTCGGTGACCAAAAAGTCGCGTCGCCCAGGGCGGTCGTCACCGCGCAGGAGGCCCGCCTCGCCAAGCGCCTTCGCCGTGGCGACGGCGGTGGCTTCAGCGGAGTCGATGAGCGTCACCCCGGGGAGCGCGGCCTGGATGATCGGGCGCAGGAGCGGGAAGTGGGTGCAGCCGAGGATCACCGTGTCGGGGCCGCCGCGTAAGCCGCCGAGGTATCGCTCGGCGACGAGGCGCGGCACGTCCCCGTCGATCCAGCCCTCTTCAGCCAAGGAGACGAACAGCGGGCAGGCCACGCCCTCGGCGCGTAAGCCCCGGGCCTCCAGCGCCGCCTGGTATCGCCCGGCGCGCACGGTGCCCTCAGTGCCGAGGATCGCGACGTGGCGCCCACGGCTCAGCCGGTCGGCCTCATCGACGCCGGGCTTCACCACGCCGATCACCGGCACGCCCACGGCGGCGCCGGCGGCGGTCAAGGTCGGCAAGGCGTGGGTGGTGGCGGTGTTGCACGCGATCACCAGGGCCTTCACGCCGCGCCGATAGAGGTGGCTCGCCACCCGCGCCGAGTAGCGGGTGACCGTCTCCGGCGAGCGTGTGCCGTAGGGCACCCGGGCGGTGTCGCCGAGGTAGAGCAGATCCTCGTGGGGGAGCGCCCGGGCGAGCGCCGCGAGCACGGTCAACCCCCCGATGCCTGAGTCAAACACCCCAATGGGGAGCGTGTTCATCTCGCCTTCGACCTCCGGGGCGGCGTGCCCCTTCCGTGATAACCTGCGGCGTCTCTCCCCTCGTCATGGCGGCGTCGCAGAAGCATGAAGATCGGCGTCTATGGCGGCAGCTTCAACCCGCCCCACGTCGGGCACAGCATGGTCGCCGCGTGGCTGTTGTGGACGGAGCGTGTGGACGAGGTCTGGCTCTTGCCCGCCTTCGCGCATGCCTTCGACAAGGCCCTCGCCCCCTTTGACGAGCGTGTGGCCTGGTGTGAGGCCCTCGCGGCGGAGCTGGGCCCCCAGGTGAAGGTCTGCACCATCGAGGCGGAGCTCCCCGCGCCGAGCTACACGGTGAACACCCTGGAGACCCTCGCGGCGCGAACCCCCGAGCACCAGCTTCAGCTCGTGCTCGGCGCCGACAACCTCCCCACGCTGCACCTCTGGCGCCGCTGGGACGACCTCGCCGCGCGCTTCTCGCCGATCTTTGTGGGGCGCGTCGGCTACCCGGAGATCGAGGGCGCGGTGAGCTTCCCCGCCGTGTCCTCGACGGAGATTCGGGCGCGCCTCGCCCACGGCCAGCCCATTGATCACCTCGTGCCCGCCGCCGTGCGCCGGGTGATGGCCGCCCCGCGCGGCGGAGCGACCTCGTGAACGATCCCGTCAACCTCATCCTCTGGGACATCGACGGCACGCTGTTGAGCACCGGCGGCGCCGGCCGTGAGGCCCTGGACCTCGCCTTTGAGGAGCTCTTCGGCGTGCCCCAGGCCTTCGTCGCCGTGTCGTTCGGCGGCCGCACCGACCTGGGCCTCGTCGGTGAGGCCTTCGAGCGCGCCGGGCTCTCGATGCCCCATGACGCCGCGCCGCGCCTGCACGACCGCTACGTCGGCCACCTCCGCCGCCTCTT
>JBEAVX010000773.1:0-4167 GCA_041160755.1 Pseudomonadota bacterium | reverse complement strand
ATCCACTGGTGGAACGCCGAGACCTTGGCCGCTGGCGGCGCGCTCACCACGGACGACGCCGACCTCACCATCACCGCCCAGGCCGCTGAGGACCGCTTCGGCCGCTGGACGGCCGTGGGCGACACCGACGGCGACGGCCTCGTCGAGCTCATCACCACCGCCGCCCGCGACGCCACCCTCGCCGAGCGCGGCGGCGCGCTCTACGTCTTCCGCCCGCCGTGGGCCGGCGGCGGCGACGGCTGGGAGCCCGACTGCGACGACGGCGGGAGCGCGGGGGAGCTGCTCCTCTGCCGCGCCGCGCGGAGCTGGACCGACGCCCAGGCCTTCTGCGCCTCCTTGGGCCGCGAGCTGGCGGTGCCGATCACCACCGCCGAGAACAGCGAGTGGTCCTCCTTGGCCGCCGGGGCCTGGCCCGCGATGACCGACCAAGGCCAGTGGTGGATCGGCCTCACCGACGCCGCCGCCGAGGGAGACTGGCGCGACGTTCACGGCGTCGCTCCGAGCTTTGTCGCCTGGGGCTCCTCGGCGCCTTCGACGGACACAAGCAAAAACTGCGCCGCGCTCAACGGGCCCGCAGAGGCCGCCTGGCGTGACCTTCCCTGCGAAGAGACGCGCTTTTTTCTATGTGGCCCCAACTAATTGGGACTTGTGGAAGATCATCCATTTCGTGTAAAGTGGCCTACTGATCTTCTCGCACCCCACGACTCGCCCGGAGTCCCCAACATGCGCACACGTCTCCCCCCGGCCGCCTTGGTGCTCATCATGGCCGCCTGTACCGGCGATGATGGCCTGAAGGTCATCCATGAGCCGCCCGTCATCGGCATCTTCGAGCCCGCGTCCGGGAGCACCTTCTTCGAGGAGCAGCTCATCACCTTCAAGGCCCAGGTGACGACGGTCGACGGCTCGGACGTCACCGACGTGTCGCACTCCTGGGTGGCCGGTGAGTCCACCATCTGCGAGTCCACGGGCGTTCCGGCCGACGGCATCGCCACCTGCACCGCGAGCTTCGAAGACGCGGGCGCCTACACCATCACGGTCACGGCGATCAACACCCGCGCCGACCGCGCCACGGCGACGGTGGACATCAACATCGCCTACAACGAGCCGCCGACGGTGCAGCTCATCGCCCCCGAGTCGGGCGCCTCGCTCCAGTCCAATGACCTCGTCATCTTCGAGGCGCTGATCGCGGACACTGAAGACGAGGCCGACGAGCTCAGCGTCACCGTCACGTCCTCCAAGGACGGCGTGCTCAGCCTGCCCGCCATCGGCACCACGGGCGGCGAGTACTCCGGCGCCACCAACCTCTCCGGCGGCACGCACCTCCTCACCATCACCGTCACCGACACCGCCGGGAAGACCGGCCAAGACACGGCGACGGTGTCCGTGAACGACGCGCCGAGCGCCCCCACCGTCGAGATCACCCCGGATCCCCCGGGCTCCGGCGCCGCGCTCACCGCCACGGTCACCGCCGGCGCCGTAGACCCCGAAGGCGACCCGATCAGCTACCGGTATGACTGGTATGTCGATGGCAGCCTCTACCAGTCCTCCACCGTGCCCGTCGTCGGCACCGGCGTCACCCAGCGCGGCCAGTTCTGGGAGGTCTACGTCTACCCCTACGACGGTGCGGCCTACGGCAACCCCGGCAGCGACTCCGTGAGCGTCAGCAACTCTCTGCCGGTCATCGACTCCGTCACCATCGACCCCAACCCGGCCTACACCGACGACGACATCGTCGCGACGCCCGTGGGCTGGTACGACGGCGAAGGTGACCCCGAGAAGTACGCCTACGCCTGGTACATCAACGAGGTCCTCGACGCCTCGGCGACGACCAACACCTACCCCGCCTCGGCCACGATCAAGGGCGACACGGTGCGCGTCGTCGTCACCCCGTCCGACCCCTACGGCGCTGGCGCGGCGGTGTCCTCCGGCACCCGCGAGATCTCCAACACCCCGCCGACGGCCCCGGGCGCCACGATCACCCCGGGCTCCCCCCAGCCCGAGGACAACCTGGTCTGCGGCTTGGGCAGCACGTCCTATGACGCCGACGGCGACGCCATCACCTACGAATATGTCTGGTACAAGAACGGCGTGTTGACCTCCAACACGACCTACACCGTCACCGCGTCAGAGACCTCCCACGGCGACCTCTGGGAGTGCCGCATCACGGCGGACGACGGCGAGGACACGAGCGCGTACGGCGCCGCGTCGGTGACCGTCTCCGACGTGTCCGCGCCCGACGCGCCCACCATCGACTCCATCGACCGCTACACGAACGATGACGACGTCGATCTCACCGGCACCTGCGAGGCCGGCTGCGCCTTGACCTTCTACTTCTCCGACGGCACCGGCTCTTGGACCGAGAAGGACACCTGCGAGGCCGACGGCACGTTTGACTACGTCACCTACGTCACCCGGGGCTACGACACCCAGGTCTACGCCATCTGTAAGGACTCCGCGGGCAACAACTCCAGCGCGTCCAACACGGTCACGACCCAGGCCTGCACGCCCTACGACACCCGCGAGAACACCTCGGGCTACGGCGACTCGGGCGCCGCGTCCATCGACGAGTGGGCGACGCTGACCGACGCGGGCACCACGACCATCACCATCACCGCGAACGCCTTGGACGCCACGGACGAGGACTGGTACGTCATCTCGACGCTCGACAACTACGCCGCCGACGTGTCCGCGGGCCGCAACGCCTACAACTTCGACGCTGAGCTGACCGCCGGTTCGGGCACGTACAGCTTCTGGGTCTACAAGGGCGACCCCGACCCGACCTACATGGAGTGTTCCTCGACGTACTCCTCGACGGGCTACCAAGAGTTCAACTACTACCAGCAAGACCTGGGCGAGGGCGTGCACTCCATCCCCTCGGACAACAAGGCCTGCTCCGGCGCCGGGAACTCCACCCGCAACCAGTGCACGGACCTCACTGAGGACTGGTACATCAAGGTCATGCGCAACAAGAGCGCCTCCGCGTCCTGCGACGCCTACACCCTGACCATCACCAACGGGCTGTGAGCCATGAACCGTCGTGACATGATCAAGTCTGTGGCGCTCGGCGGCGCGCTCGGCGCGGTCTCCAGCCAAGCCATCGCCTCCACCTTCAAGGCTGACTCAGCCGTGCTCCCGCCGATTGAGGCGGGTGAGGGCCCGATGTGGCTCCTCGCCCCGCTCAAGATCGGCGACGAGGTCGGCCTCGGCTGGCGCCTCGCGGCGCTCACCAACAACGACCGGGGCGCCTGGGTCGTGGAGCTCCTGCGCGGCGACCAGCTCGGTCGGGTGCATGTGTGTTTCCACGCCGGTGCGCCCAAAGGTGTCGGGCACACCGAGCTGCTCGACTTCATCCTCATGGACGGGGGTGATGGCCGTAAAGACACCGATGAGCACCTGGGCCGGGTCATCCGGCACATGGCGAACATCGTGCGTCAGAACGAGCTTCGGGAGGGCGCCGACGCGGAGCTCGCGCGCCTCCTCACCCACGCCGAGCGCGTCGAGCGCTTCGGGCCGGAGACCTTGCTGTGAACGATGTGCCTGAGACCGTCGAGCTGCCCTACACCCTCGCCGCGCGTGAGGTGCAGCTCACGCTGGACGAAGAGGTCTACCCCCGCGACGCCGTGCTCGGCTGCGCGTACCTCTTCGTCGACCGCTGCTACGTCTTCTTGACCCGCCCTGGCGACAAACAGCTCGGCGTGCGCCTGCGGGCCAAAGGTGAGGCCAACGAGGCCACGCTTGAGGCCCTCGCGGGTGAGTTCGCCAACGAGCTGCTCAACCAGGTGCTGCGCTTCCGCATCGGCGAGTCCTCTCGTCGCCTGCGGGAGTACACCTTCGCCAAGGCCTTCTTCTCCCAGCCCGCCCGCACGAGCATCGACGCGCTGCTCGCCGAGCTAGACGCTGAAGATCTCGCCGAAGATCCCCTGGAGATTCAGGTTCCTTGGCAGAAGACCGCCGGAGCCGAGAATGGCTGAGCTGCGCTTCACACGCTCCCTGTATGACGAGGGCGCGGTCCGGCGCGCGGTGGAGGCCTTTGGCGCCCTCGCCAAGCTGGAGCTGACCGAACATCCCCATGAGCTGGTCGTGCTCATGCAGGATCCCCACCCCCGCTACGCCGCCGTCTTAGAGGACGAGCTGGCGAACTACGCGCTCACCGCCACGGTGCAGAGC
>JBEAVX010000743.1:0-12766 GCA_041160755.1 Pseudomonadota bacterium | reverse complement strand
CTTGGTGCTGGACCTTCAAGATCACGCCACCGAGGCCGACATCGCCGCGTTGGAGGCCCGCTTGGGCGGCGTTGATCTCGAGTGGAGCTCGGCGGTCTCCGAGGACGAGGGCCTCGTGCGGGCCAGGGTGGACGACCTCGGCGCGCTGGTCAGCCTCGCCGGGCGCGATCCCCTCGTCGAGCTCGCCGAGGCCGAGGTCACGATGACGGCGCTGGAGCACCCGAACGATCCGCTCTGGGAGAAGCAGTGGAACCTGCGCCAGATCGGGGTGCATCGCGGCTGGCGCGTCGGCGCGGGCGCGGGGGTCACCGTCGCGGTCATCGACACCGGCGTGAGCGCGGTGGAGGATCTTGAGGGCGCGACGATCCTCACGGGGCGCTCGTTTGTGCCAGGGGCCAGCACCGCTGAAGACGACCACGGCCACGGCACCCACGTCGCGGGGACGATCGCCCAGGTGACGAACAACGGCGTAGGCGTCGCGGGTGTGGCCCCAGGCGTGCGTATCCTCCCGCTCAAGACGCTCTCCGCCCAAGGCTCGGGATCCTCGGATCACATCGCCGCGGCGATCGACGAGGCGGTGGATCAGGGCGCCCACGTCATCAACCTCAGCCTCGGCGGCGGCTACTCCGAGATCATCCACAAGGCCGTCATCGCCGCCCGGGACGAGGGGGTGCTCGTCTTCGCCGCCGCGGGCAACGACGGCCGCCGCAGCGTCTCGTTCCCCGGCGCGCTCCCTGAGGCCATCGGCGTCGGCGCCGTTGGCCCCGATGATGTGCGCTCGTTCTACTCAAACTTCGGCCCCGGCGTCGATCTCACCGCGCCCGGCGGCAACACCAAGCTCGGCGAAGAGGCCGGCGTGCTCCAAGACACCCTCGACGGCAAAGGAGGGCACGCCTACCGGTTCTTGCAGGGCACGTCGATGGCCACGCCCCACGCCGCGGGGGCGGCGGCGGTGCTGCTCGGCCTGGGCCTGAGCCCCGGCGAGACGACCGCGACGATCCTCGGCACGTCGGTGGATCTCGGGCCGAAGGGGTTTGATGAGGAGTATGGCCACGGTCGGCTGAGCCTCGACGCCGCGGTCACCCGCGCGCTCACCCGCACGAACGCCCTTTCTTTCGCCGTCGCCGGGCTCATGGCCCTCGTGTTGGCGCGGGGCGCGCGGTCCTCCTGGGGCGGGGCCCTGGGCGTCGGCCTCGTCGCGGGGGTGGTCTCCGGCGGCCTCTTCTTCTTGCCGATGCTGCCCGCGCCGCCGTCTCTCGCGGTGACCTTGTTGAGCCGGGAGCTGCTGCTCTGGCCGAGCGTCCTCGACCTCAGCTACGCGCGTAACCCGCTGTGGGCGAGCGCCCTCCTCCCGGCGCTCTTCGCCTTCACCTTCGGGCCCACCCGCGCCCTCGGCGGGCTCGCCGCCGGGATCTGCGTCGGGTTCGGCGCCTCGCTGCTCCAGCTCGCGGCGTCGGGGGCCTCGTTGAGCCTGCTCGGCGGCGTGCTCTCCGGGGCCTGGCTGTGGACGAACGGGGTGATCTGCCTGCTCACCGCGATGGCGGTGCTCGGCCTTCAGCGCGCGCTCCGGGCCTCGCGCTGAGCGCGCGCCCCGGCTCAGGGGACGCTGATCGTGTAGGTCTCGTCCAAGAACACGCTCGGCCACGGGCCGCCGTAGGTGCCGTCGTAGCAGGCGTCTTCAGCGCAGGCTGAGCGGCAGATGGCGTCGTTGAGCGGCTGATGGGCCGAGGTGCCGAAGTGCAGGACCAAGGCGTCGAGGTAAAGCGCGCAGGCGTTCACGTCGTTCGCGACGATCCGCACCGTCGAGCCCACCCGGGCCTCAAACTCGACGGGGGCGTGGTGGTCTTGGGTGCGGTTGGTGTCTTGGAAGACCAGCTCGCCGTCGACATAGACGCTCACGTCGTCGTCGATGGACCAGTAGTCGAAGATGGAGTCCCCGCCGGAGAGCGTGTACCGCAGGGGCTCGTCCTCCGGCCACACGACGACATCGACGCTGTCGTCGCTGGCGTTGCCCAGGCCGTCTACGGCGCGCAGCGTGAGCGTGACCTCCCCGGCGGGGAGCTTGTCCGTGGTGAGGGTGAGCGCGCCGGACTTGTCGGCGACGGAGCTGCCGATGAGCTTGCCGTTCGCGTACCAGGCGCAGAGCAGATCCTCCGGCGCGTCGGCGTCGTCGGAGACCGCGCCCTTGAGCGTCGTGGCGGCGCCTTCGATGAGGTAGTTGCCCCAGTCCGGCGTGGTGATCTCCACACGCGGCGGCTCGTCACCGCCGCCGGTCATGTTGCCGTAGAGCGCGACGGGCAGCACGGGATCGTTGGGATCGTTCGAGCGCACGAGGAGCTCGCCGGGCCAAGGATCGGCCGTCGTCGGCGTGAAGCTCACGTCGAAAGAGAAGCCCTCGCCGGAGGAGAGCTTGTAGGGCAAGGTGACGTGGTCGGGCAAGGTGACGGTGTAGACCTCGCCGAGTCCTTCGCCGAGGCTGAGATCGTCTACCCGCAGGCGGCCTTGGCCTCGGGCGGCGACGTCTACGGTCAAGGTGACCGTCTCGCCGACAGGCACGGTGCCAAACCAGAGCTGCTCCGGATCGACGTCGATGCGGGGCTCGACGCCGTAGCCGACGAGGGACACCGTCGCCAAGGGGCGCTTGGGATCGTTCGAGGAGATCTGCAGCTCGCCGAGATCCTGGCCGACCTCCGCCGGGGCGTAGCGCACGGAGATCTCGGCCTCGTCGTTGGGCTCGATCCCCGCGCCGTCGCCGCTCATCACCGTGAACTCCGCGGAGCTGCCGTCGGTGAGCGCCACACGCTCTAGCTTGAGCGGCGCGCGGCCCTCGTTCTTCGCGAAGAACGTCAGGGTGAGCTGGGTGCCGCGCACGACCTCGTCAAAGTCCAAGGAGTCTGCGGAGAGCGTCAGCTCAGGCTCTTGGGCGGTGACCTTGTAGTCGGAGCAGCCCAGGCCAAGCCCGAGGAGGAGCGCGGGGGCGAGGCGCGACAACGACGCCCGCGGCGCGCTAAAGGGAGGCGTGAGCGCCATGAACCTCCAATGAATCATCCCGGTCTGAGCCCCGAAGAGGAGTCACTTTGCCCCCGAGCCTGAGCGATGTCAAGCGCCGCGTGCTGCCAATCGCCGCGTCAGAGGCCCATCGTGCGGAGCTGGCCTTGGCCGCCCGGGCCTGGTACGGCGACGAAGATCCGGGCGAAGACTGGCTCAACTTCCTGGAGTTCTTCGCCTTTGAGTGGCTCGACTTCGATGGGCTCACCCTCGTCGAGCGCACCTTGGGGCTGCCGCTGCCCGCCGACGCCCAACGTTGGCTCACCCGCCTTCGTCACGGCGTGTTCGTGATCGACGACTGGGCCGACGGCGTCGCCCAGGCCCGAGACACCCTCAACGAGGACCGGCTGGAGCTGCTCCTCGACGCGCCGCTGCCCACACGATCCGTGCTCTGTGGGCGGCTGATCCCCGTCGCGCCGGGTCGGTATGTGCCGTCGGGGGAGCCCGACCTCTACGACCCGCTCAGCGCCCTGAGCCGGATGGAGCTGAGCCGCACCTGGGCGATGAGCCCCCGGAAGGTCCACGTCGACCACCTCACCGGCCTGCGCCGCGCCTTCGCGGTGCAGCGGGAGCAGCGCGCGGCGTTCATCGCCCACTTCGGCGCGGACGAGCTGCTCTTTGACGACACCAAACAGCTCGGCGACGCGATCAGCGGCCTCCTCTCCCACCTGCTCCACGAGCATCGCCCGGCCTCGTTGGAGGGCCGCACCTTGGCCGAGACCCTGCGGGACCAGGGCGGGCTCGACCTGCCCCTCGTCGCCGCCACCGTCGGAAAAACCCTAGAGGGCGCCCCGAGCGTGGGCGTCATTTTTGACGAGCGCGACGGCATCAGCTTCTTGCCCGGATGGCGAGAGTTCTTGCTCTACATGAACAATGCGTCACAAGAATCTAATTTTGTTGACTTTTACCTGAGAACGCAAGAGTACGGCGATCTGCCGTTCCGCCGAGGCGCGACGCCCGCGAGGCTCGCCCGACACCTCGGCGTCCCCGAGGCGCCCCTCGGCGAGCTGCTCGCGCCGCTCAAGCTCACCCGGCGCGCGTCGCCGAGCGTGCTGCCAGGCTTTGAGGACTGGGGCTGACCGGGCGCCTCAGCGGCTCCACTGGTCGGAGCGGCACACGAGCTTGTCGCCCGAGGGCTCACAGATGACCACGCCACGGGTGGTCACGAAGGGCGCGGCCTTCAGGGTGCGGCTGCCCTGCACCGCGCTCACCTGGCACGCGCCGGCCTTGAGGTCGCGGACGTAACAGTAGGGCTCACACAGCGCGGGCTCATCGGCGCCTTTGCACTGCACCTGGCCCTCGCGGGCGTCCCGAAAGACGAACTTCACCGAGTCGATGGTGTGGTCGAGCTCCGGGGGCTGCTCGGTGACGATGATCGTCTGCTGTTGGCCTTTGCCGATGGCTCCGGCGGGCATCGTCGGCTTGAGCAGCACCCCCTTCGAGAGCTGGAGGACCGGCTCAAAGCGCCCGGCGATGGCCGGGGTCTGCTTCTTGGAGGTCTCGTAAGGCACCGCGAGCAGCAGGTATCGCTGCAGCTCGCTCGCGCTCACGAAGTGGTCGTCGTTGTCATCCGCGCCGCCGGTGATGGCGTCGCTGAAATGTTTGGCGAAGGCGCCCTCTTGGCCGACCTCCCCCTGGGACGACGACGAGATGACGAGGCTCTGCGGCCCGAGGTCGGGCCACTGGCTGGCCACGGGCCCCTTCAGAGCGAAGCCCCCCTGGATGGTGCCCGAGTGGACGGCGTCGGTGACGATCACCACGCTCGCGGGCTGAAGAGTGCTGCGAATCGCGGCGCTGATGGTCTCGATGCCCAAGGCCGTGCCCCCGGGATCGGCGGCCTGGCTGTCGTAGAGCAGCAGGTACGGATCTTCGAAGTCACCGCCGATGCCGTGGCCTACAAAGTAGACCAGGAGCTGATCTTGCGCGCCCACCGACCCCTTGAGCCCCTCTCCAAGGAGGGCCTGCACCGAGGCGACCGTCGCCTGGCTGTCGAGGAGCAGGCGCACCTCGTCAAAGTGGGCCTCCTCTTTGAGCGCCAGCGTGAGGCGCGTGGCCTCGGTGCTCGCGCTCGGCAGCGCGTAGGAGGGGCCGAGGCCTGGGTAGGTGCTGACGCCGATGACCACCGCCACGCGGCGCGCTGGCGCCTGCTGGGCGAAGGCGTCGTGAATCTCGTAGGTCCCCACCGCCATCGCGGCGCAGGTGACCCCGAAGAAGAGCGCGGCGCGTGTGATCGGCGAGAACTTCACCATGGACCTCCTCGTGCTTGGGTCTCCAAGCCAAGCTCATTCTGCCACATCGCGGCGCGCGTCATCACCAAAGTCACTGGGCGGGAGGCGCGTCCGGGGCCGCTGGCGCCCCCACGCCGGTCTCAAGCTCGATGATCAGCGCCTCGATCCGCGCGATCTCGCCGGTCACCGCCTCGGCGTGCCCGGCGTCCTTCACCTTCTGGATGAGCGCGCGCTCCTTCGCGATGAAGCTCGCCGTGTCCACGTTCAGGCTGTTGCGCTGCTGGCGCAGCTCCGCCACGATGGCCTTGGCCTCATCCGCGAGCTCCGTCGCGCCTTGGTCGGTGAGGGCGTTGGCCAAGGCTTGCATCGCGGGCGCGGCCTTCCGGCCATGCTGGCCGAAGGGCGAGTTCTGCGCCTTCGAGAGCTCTTCAGTGCCCGGGCGCGGCCCCTGGCTGCCACCGGCCGGGTCGCGCCGACCGCCGCCCTTCGTGGCTTGCGCCCCGCCGTCCCCCGCTCCTTCTTCCGCCTCGTCAGCGCCAACGCCGGGCCCGGCGGCGGCCCCGCCGCTCGGACCCGACGCGGTGGTCTCGTCCTTGGGCGCGTCCCCGGGGGACGCGCCGCCCATGGGGCTCGCGAAGAGGAAGATCGCGGCGCCGATGCCGACGATCGCGGCGCCAGCGTAGAGGACAACGGGCTTCATGACCGAGACTCCAGGTTGAATTGAGACCCTAACGGGGGGCTGGTGGGGCCACCGCGCGCGGCGGTCTGCTCCCGCGACAGCTCAGGCGAGGCTCTTGTAGAGGGTGACGACGGAGGTCTTGTCATCGCCGCCCATGTTCGCGCTCAGGCCGACGCGGGGCGCGGACGCCACCTGGTAGTCGCCGCAGAGGCCACGCATCTGGCGGAAGATCTCGACGGCCTGCTTCACGCCCGTCGCGCCGACAGGGTGACCGAAGCCGACCAGCCCGCCGCCGGTGTTCACCGGGAGGCGACCGTCGAGGTCGACGACCCCGTCGCGGTAGAGCGCCGCCGCGCCGCCGCGCTCGGCGAAGCCCAGGGCCTCGACCATGAGCAGCTCGGCGACGGTGAAGCAGTCGTGCACCTCGGCGATCTGCACGTCCTCGGGGCGCACACCCGCCGCCGCGTAGGCCTTGCAGGCGGCGTTGGCGGTGTTGTTGAACACCGTGAGGTCGCCATCGACGTAGAGCGAGTCCGTGCTGTGGCCAAAGCCGAGGATCTCGACGGAGTCTTCTAGGCGGACGCCGAGCTTCTGGAGGCCCTCTTCAGTGGCGAGGATCATCGCCGAGGCGCCGTCCGAGACCTGGGAGCAGTCGCTCACCTTGAGGTAAGGCGCGAGCTCCGCGTTGCCCAAGAAGTTCGGGTTGAAGTCGCTCGCGGCGCTGGCCTCGGCGTGGCTCATCTGCCGGGCGACCATGTGGGCCTTGGGGTTCTTGTTGGCGTTCTTGTACGCCTTCACCGCGGCGAGCCCGATGTCGGCCTCGCTCACGCCGTAGGCCTCGCGGTAGGCGCGCATCCGGCGGGCGAAGAGCGCCGGGAACGTGAAGTCGTCCAGGGGGCGCTGGCGCTCGTAGTCCGCGGCGCGGGCGAGGTAGTCGCCGCCGACGCGGGCAGACTGCGTGGTCTGCACCTCCACCCCGGTGACGAGCACGACGTCCGCGCCGGCGCGCAGGGCGTCGACGCCGCAGATCATGGCGAGGCCGCCCGATGCGCAGGCGCCCTCCACACGCATCGTGGGCTTCTGGGCCAGGGCGGGATGAACCCCCGCCAGCGCCGCGCCGAGGTGGCCCTGGTTCACGAAGAGCTCGGCGACAAAGTTGCCGATGTAGCCGCGATCAACGAGGGAGAGATCGGCGTCGATGGCGGCGGCGGTGGCGTTCACGGCCTCGGTGAGCAGCTCGCGGAGCGTCGGGTTCTCACGTTTGCCAAAGTCGGGGTGCTTCTTCCAGATGAAGTCAGGGTGCCCCTTGCCGATGAAGGTGGTGTTGGCGCCAGACGCGATGAAGACCCTGCGACTCATGAACCCTCCAGAGCGGCTCCGCCGGGCGCGGCGAGGCCAAAGACCGCCCTGACGTAACTCGGCTGGCGCGTCGCCGCCGAGGCCCATCGCCAGAGGATCCTGTTCATGGCCGAGGGGATCAGCCGACCTGCTGCGCGCCACCCTCGGGAATCGCCCGGCGCTCCCGAAGGATCCGCTCGACCTCGGGGTGCACTTGGTAGAGGGTGATCACCGTGCCGAAGGTGTTCTTCCACTGCCGCACGCGCTCGCGGCTCACGCCGAACTCGTCAGCGATGATCTGCCCGCTCTCGTTCGCGGCGAGGGCCTCCAGAAGACGGCGGAAGCGGCTGCGGCCGTAAGAGCGGATGAAGTTTCGAGCCACCCGTTCGCGGCTCTTTGTCGAGGATGTGGCCATGAGGCGCCTCCCTGGTCCGAGGACGCTGCGGAGCGTCCTCCTCTTGCGTGAGCGTTTTGAGCCGAGCGGCTGCTCGGCCCTCCAATCCCTTGGATCGTGACATCCACCGGCAGCATAGCATTCGTTATTGACGTGTCAATCGGATCGGACAGCCCGAGGACCGTCGATGGATCCTGGGTTGGGGCGTCAGATCGGCCAAGATCGGCCTTGGCGACCCCGTAGAGCGAGAGATCTGGACCTGGGGCCCGCGCGGGGATCCGGCGGCGACCCGACGGGCCGGACAACGGATGACCGGCGATCTCTGCCGACGCTCGATCCCTCAGGCGCGGGCGCGGCGCTCGTCGCGACGCCCACACACCGCCGCGGTGAACGCCGCTTAAGCGCCCTGCCCCGCCGGCGCCGGGACAGGCAGCGAGGAGATCGTCGCGGGGACGACGCGCCCTTCGATCTTGATCTCCACGGGGTCGCCGGGCTCTCCGGCCTCCTTGCGGAGCACGCCGATCGAGACCACGCGGCCGTCCACCCGGGCCGCCGAGGTGATCACGCCGACGACCTTCTCGCCGCGAAGGACCTCGGCGCCAGGCGCCCCGTCGTCGCTCACCAGCGCCGTGAGCCGCTTGTTCACCTTCCCCATGGTGTCCATGCGGTTGATGATCTCTTGCCCGATGTAGCAGCCCTTGTTGAAGTTGCAGACCCGCTCGCGGATGCCGAGCTCATGGATGAAGGCGCGATCGGGCATGTCCTGGGGCCAGCGCGGCAGGCCACGGAGGATCCGCAGGGCGTCCAGGGCGTCCGTGCCCGCGGGGGTCGCTCCGGCCGCGGTGAGCGCGGACCAGGCCTCGGGAAAACGCTCGCGCTCGATCACGAGATCAAAGCCGCCGAGCCCCGTCCGGTCGGCGCGGGCGACGAGGCCGCCGCCCCAGGCCGTGTGCACACGCTCGGGCACGGGGATCCCCGCGGCGCGGAGGATCTCCTCAGCGCGCGGGCCCTGCACGCTGAGCACGCCGAGCTCCTCGCTGCGATCCCGAAGCTCGATGGGGTCCATGATGATGTACCGATCGAGGTACTCGCTGACCTCGGTGACGTCGGATCCGTCCATCACGGCGAGCAGGAGATCCCGCCGGATGAGGTAGGCGTCGAGCATCCCGAAGATCCGGCCCTGCTTGTCGGTGAGCGCGTTGTGGTTGCCGCCGCCCTCGTGCAGATCCCGGATGTTGTTGGTGAACATCGAGTTGCAGAAGCGCGGGGTGTCCGCGCCCTCCAGCTCCAAGACGCCCAGGGACGACAGGTCGATGATCACCGCGCCGGCGCGGGCGGCGTCTACCTCGGCCTGGAGCGCACCAAAACCTCTGGGGACCACCCCACCACCCCAGTCGCCCAAGGTGGCGCCGAGGGCCTCAAAGGTGGCGTGAAGCGGGCTCGTCTTCATAAGGAGGCTCCCTCCGTGAGCGCGTCGAGCACCTCTTGGGCGTGGCCTTTGGTGCGCGCGGGGTCGAAGATGTGGGTGATCTGGCCCTCGGCGTTGACGACGAAGGTGACGCGGCGCGCCATCTTCACCGGGCCGATGCCGCCGAGCACGCCGTAACGCTCCGCGACGACGCCTTGGGTGTCAGCGAGCAGCGGGAACGGCAGCGTGTGGTGCTGGATGAACTTCTTGTGGGCGTCTACGCCGTCCAGCGAGCAGCCGAAGACCCTCACGCCCCGCGCGGTGATGCGCTCCCACGAGTCGCGCAGATCACAGGCCTGGGCGGTGCAGCCCGGGGTCTCGTCCTTGGGGTAAAAGTAGAGCACCCACGGCTGACCACGAAGCTCGGCCACGGAGACGATGCCGCCGTCCGTAGACATGACGCCGAGCTCTGGCGCGAGGTTGCCGGCCTGCAGGTGCGTAGGGCCGCCCATGAGCACCCGCGAGAGGGTGCTAGAGGCCCGAGAGAAGATCGACATGGGCGTGAGCCCTCCGTGGCGACCACGTCTCGCGGCGCCGCCCCGCCTTCCTGCGCACCCCAAGCCGCCCCGACAAGCCCCACCCGGCGCCGCTCAGCGCAGGACGGTGAGGAAAGGCGGCGCCGGGTTGGAGCAGGCCATACAACGGAGCGCCAAGAGCCAGGTGCCCTCGTTCGTGACGCCGCCGAAGGTCTCGCCCGCGCTGTTGGTCAAGAGCGAGAGATCCTGATCGATGGTGGCGGTGAGCGGCGTGGTGTACAGGTCGTCCACGAGGTCCTCTAAGCCCAAAAAGTCGGCCTCTAAGCCCGTGAGATCCTCCGCGTACCAGCCGAGGTCGAGGCGATCGATGTCGGAGAGGCGGATGGGCAGCCCGCGCATGTCTACGGTGAGATCGGACCACTCGACGATCTCGCCGTCCAAGCTCACCTCCTCAAGCGCCTCCAGCTCCACGTCATAGGCGAGGCTCGCCGAGTCGCTGCTCAGGGTGATCGGCACCTCAGGGCCCCCATCGACCGGGTCGAAGAACATCAACATGCGCGCGCCAGGCACGCCGGTCGTCGACGCGCTCAGGAGCCAGGTGCCGCGGCCGGCGGTGACGTCCAGGTCGGGGATCACGCGGTTGCCCAAGAAGTCGAAGTCCGAGAGCATCGCCGTCGTGACGCCGTCCTCGGGGTTGAGGGTCGCGTAGGCGGTGATGTCCGACTGCCGCAGATCGTCATCGGCCAAGGCCGCGAGGGTGTCCTCTTGGCTCAAGGCCAGGATCGCGATGGTGAAGATGTCGATCTCCGTGGCCGGGTCCATCGTGCGGCCCTGGAGGTCTTGGGTGAGCGACGTCCAGTCCACGACCAGATCGGTGCGGGCGGCGACGCTGAGGCTCTCGGCGGAGATGGTGCTCGTGAAGTCGTAGTTGTTCTCATCTCGCAGCGAGGTGTCGTTCGAGCAAGCCAGGGCCGTCGAGAGGAGGATCATCATGAGCGCGGCTCCGAAGATTCGGGTCAGGCCACCGGGGTGACCGAGGGGATGCTGCGTAGAAGAATGCGCAGTCTTCTCGCCACCCGCGCCCAAGGACG
This sequence comes from Pseudomonadota bacterium, assembly GCA_041160755.1. Classification (GTDB taxonomy): domain Bacteria; phylum Myxococcota_A; class UBA796; order UBA796; family CAJQPC01; genus JADKFE01. The sequence goes on along the minus strand of JBEAVX010000743.1, from coordinate 2,044 downwards.
TCAAACTTTACGAGGTCATCACGCCTCGGGCGCTGGCCGAGACGCTGGGGGGTGATCGGCGAGAACGACGCGCCGACGTTGAGGCCGAACGACAAAAAGCCACCTCACCGCGAACGGTGGGGTGGCTTCTTGATCAAGACGCCTGGGCCAAACTCTGCGCACGCCGCGATCGTCGCCGCAGGCGCTCAGGGAGAGGCTTGAGCCCGACGGATCAGTCGGTGCGGCTGTAGGGGAGCAGCGCGAGGTGCCGAGCCCGCTTGATGGCGAGCGTGAGCTGGCGCTGTTGTTTGGCAGAGAGCCCAGTGAGCCGACGGGGGAGGATCTTCCCGCCTTCGGTCAAGAACTTCTTGAGGGTGTCGGAATCTTTGTAGTCGATCGAGTCGAGCTTGCCGATACGGGACGTACGGCGGGGGCGAGCCATGATGTTCATACCTCCACAACCCAGCCTCCTTAGCTTAGGAGGTTGAGTCGGGCAAGGGTGGGGAGAGAGATAGCGTGAGGAGAACGTTCGAGCGAAGGTGCGCGGGTCAGCCCGCCTCAAGCGTGTCGCGTAGGCTGTTTAGCGCGCGGCGCCATGTGTCGTCGAGGGCCTGGCGTGACTCTTCGTTCTCAAGGATCTCGCCTTGGCTATGAACGAGGCTCAAGCGGGTCTCCGCGCCGTCAACAGCGAGGTTGAACACGATCCGAGAGCCGCGTGTGGGCGCGGGGCTGCGGGCGTCCCAGGCGATCTCGATGCGGGAGGTGGGCCGGAAGATGTGCAAGATGCCGACCTCCTCCACGGGCTCACCGTCGTCGCCCTCGGTGGTGAGGGTGACCCGGCCGCCGCTGCGGGCGTCAAACCGGGCCGAGTCGGCGTACCAGGACGTCCAACCTTCGGCCGTCGTGATCATCCGCCAGACCGCGCGGATGGGCGCGGCGATGTTGACTTGCCGCCGGATAGACGACATGAAGGGCTCCTCGGGGGGCGTGAAGGACCACGCGCGGCACACCACTACCCCATCGTGAATGTCGCGGCTATCCTGGGGGCCATGCGGAGCTCCTGGAAACCCCCCGTCTTTGTGTTGGCGCTGCACGCCGCCCTCGGCGCGGGCTGCCGCGAGGGCGACAAGGTCCCCGAGGACACGACGACGGACTCCGCGCCGATCCCGACGCCGCTCGGGCGATGGGAGGGCGTGACGGCGGGCGGCGGCCTCGGCACGAGCCTCGCGGCGGGCGGCGACGCGCGCTTCGCGGCGGCGCCATGGGCGGACGGCGGCGCGGTGTGGCGACTTGGGGCTGAAGATCAGCTTGAGCTCGTGCCCGGCGCGGTCAGCGGGGCCTTCGGTCGTGGGCTCGCCGTGCATGACGGGGCGCTCGTCGTGGGCGCGCCCCTCGCCGAGGCGGGGAGCGGCCTCCTCTGGCGCGACGGCGTGGTGACGCCCGGCGGTCCTGGCGAGCTGCTGGGCGGCGTCGTTCGCTCCACAGCCCTCGGCCTCGTGGCGAGCGTCCAGGGGGGCGCCCGTCAGGACGCCCTCGTGATCCCCCTCGGCGCGCGGGTGACCGACGCGGCGGCCCTTCAAGGCGCGCTGATTCTCGGCACCCCGACCGCAGAGCACGCGGTCTATGACGTGGCCACAGGTGTGGGGATCTCCCGGCTGAGCGCCCAGGACGAGGCGGGATCGGCGATCTGCGTGGCGGACCTCGATCTGGACGGTGAAGACGAGCTCGCCGTGGGTGCGCCCGGCGCTGGCGTCGTCGTCGTGTTGGAGGTCGGCCAGCGCGCGCTGGCGGAAGGTCGGCTCATCCAAGGTAACGGCGGGCGATTTGGGCAGGCCTTGGCGTGCGGCGCCGGGCTGCTGGTCATCGGCGCGCCGCTGGAGGGCGAGGGCCAGCGGGGCGCGGTGTACGCCGTCGAGGCCGGTGACGAGGCGCTCGTCTCGTTGGGCGTCGGCGAGGCCGACGGGGCAGAGCTCGGCGCGGCGGTTTTGATCGAGGCGGGCGGCGCGGTCTTCGCCGGGGCGCCAGGACAGGCCGGGGGCGCGGGGCTCGTCGCGCAGCTTCGATG